>NZ_JBEXQG010000003.1:0-264559 GCF_040612485.1 Streptomyces sp. NPDC006385 | reverse complement strand
CCGTACAGGGCGCGTTCGCGTTCCACGAGCAGGGGCAGCGGATCCGAGGCGGTCACCAGGTCCCGCAGCGGCCACCGCCCCAACACCGCGTCCACCTCGGGTGTCAGCGCGGCCGCCAGCCGCCAGGCGGCCGGTCGGCTCTCGTCCCGCAGCGCCTGGACGGCCGCGAGGATCACGTCCCGACGGCCCTCGTCCTCCGGCACACCGGCCGCCGCACGTTCGTACAGACGGGCGCCCTCCTCCAGGACCAGGTCCGTGTCCATCCCGGCCGGGATCTTGATCCGGGCGTGGTGCCGCCAGGTCGTGACCGGATCGCCCCAGGCCTCGACCCGGTAGGTCCAGTGGCCGGGCTCGCCGGCGGTGACGGTGGCGCCCCAGCGGTCGGTGCCCGGGGCCAGTTCGCGCATCGGCGTCCACGGGCCGGGACGGCCGTCCGGATCGGTCAGCACGACATTGGCGGCCACGGCGTCATGGCCCTCACGGAACACGGTGGCGGTGACCTCGAAGGTCTCGCCGGTCACGGCCTTCGCGGGCCTGCGCCCGTGCTGGACCATCGGGCGGACGTCGAGGACGGGTATGCGCCCGACGCCGCCGGCCGTGCCGCTCGCGGATGTTCGCTCCGCGGCCGGCGGTCCGGACTCGGCGGTGACGGTGCGGGGGACGGGGGGTGCTTCGGTACGGGACGTCGGGGGTGACGACTGGTGGTGCGTGGCGGGCATGACCGCTCCTGTCCGCGTCAACGTGGGTGGGCGGATGGCTGTGGGGAGGTGGGTCCTGCGTGGTGCTTCCAGGAGTGCGCCCGGGGGCGCACGGGTGGGGTGTACCGGAGGAGCCTTCCACCCTATTCGGGTACGCAATCCGGCACTTTGTTAACTACTCACGCGTATGTCTACACACAAGACCGGCCCCGTTCCTCAGGAACGGGGCCGGTGCCCGCAGTTGGCCGAGAAGAGAGCGTTACGAGCGCGGTACCTGCAGGAGTTTGTTCGGTGAGCCGAGCCCACGCCCGGAGACCTTGCCGGACGCCGCCCGAGCCACCAGTGCCTTGGCCACTTCCGCGGGCCTGGCCCTGGGATGGTCGGCCAGATGGAGCGCGGCCGCGCCCGCCGCGTGCGGCGACGCCATCGACGTACCGGAGAACGTCGCCTTGCCGGAGTCACTCGCGTACGACGCGGAGGTGATCGAGACGCCGGGTGCGAACAGGTCCAGGGAGGAGCCGAAGTTGGAGAAGCCCGCCCTCGCGTCCTTGCGGTCGGTGGCGCCGACGGTGACGGCCTCCTTCACCGCCGCGGGGGAGTACAGGCCGGCCGGCAGTCCGTCGTTGCCCGCCGCCACCGTGTAGGTGACGCCGGACGCGATGGAGTTGCGTACGGCGGCGTCCAGCTGCGGGTTGCGGTAGCCGCCGAGGCTGACGTTGGCGACCGCGGGCTTCTTCGCGTGTTTGGTCACCCAGTCGATGCCCGCGATGACCTGGGCCGTCGTGCCGCCGCCCGCGTTGTCGAGCACGCGCACGGCGACGACCTCGGCGTTCTTGGCGACGCCGTACCGCTTGCCCGCGATGGTGCCGGCGACATGGGTGCCGTGGCCGTTGCCGTCGCTCGCGGTCCGGTCGTTGCCCACGAAGTCCCAGCCGTAGCGCGCCCTGCCCCCGAAGTCCTGGTGCGAGATGCGGATGCCGGTGTCGATCACGTACACCGTGACCCCGGCGCCCGCGGACTCGGGCCAGGTGTAGCTCTTGTCCAGCGGCAGGTTCGGCTGGTCGACGCGGTCGAGCCCCCAGGACGGCGGGTTCTTCTGCGTGTGGTCCAGGGCCACGCGGGTGTCCTGGACGACGGAGGCGACCCGGGGGTCCGCCGCGAGCCGCTTGGCTTGTCTCTCATTGGCCCGGACCGCGTAGCCGTTGAGGACCGTGCCGTAGGTATGGCTTATTTTCGCCCCGTATTTCTCGGCGAGGCTCTTTCCGGCCGCCGACGGAGCCTTCGTTCCCCCCTTGAGTGTCACCACGTAACTGCCGCTGACGGAGCCGGGGTCTCCGGCGCCGAGTATCTGCCCCTCCGGTGCGGCGTGCGCGGGCAGGGTGGTGGCCGAGAGCGCGGCGACACAGGTCACCGCGGCCAGACCCCCCGCCCGGCGCAGACGCCGCGTGCGCGTCCGTGCCATGGTGTGAGTTCCCCTCCTCAACTCGGCGCACGACGGCCCTGGACCGCCGGTTGCACCCGGCAGGGGTCGTGCGCCACGAGTCAGCCTCTCCCGACGTGAGAAGGCGCCACAAGCACGCCTACGGGGGCGGAATCGGCCATATCGGCCATGGGGGTTGTGCAAAGGTTGCGGCTGCTTTCGGACGGACGTGAGCGATATCGGCCGTTCGGCAGGGGAGGACGAGGCCGTTCAGGCCGAAACGGGAGTCTGGGGGCAGAGCTCCCGGCGTGGGTGACACAAGCGCCGGTACCGTCATGAACCACGACGACGCACACTGTCGTGCGTCATCCAGCGAAGCGCCGAGGTGGAACCGTGAAGGCGATCCGTCGATTCACCGTCCGTCCTGTCCTCCCCGAACCCCTCCGGCCTCTCAACGACCTGGCGCGCAACCTGCGCTGGTCCTGGCACGCGGAGACCCGCGACCTGTTCCGGTCCGTCGACCCCGAGCGCTGGGCCGCCTCGGGCCACGACCCCGTACGGCTGCTGGGGAGCGTGCCGCCCGGGCGGCTCGCGGAACTGGCCGAGGACCGCCGGTTCCTGCGCCGGCTGGCCGCCGTCGCCGGTGATCTGGGCGACTACGTCACGGGCGAGCGCTGGTACCAGCACCAGTCCGCCGAACTCCCCGCCGCCGTCGCCTACTTCTCCCCCGAGTTCGGCATCACGGCCGCCCTCCCGCAGTACTCCGGCGGGCTCGGCATCCTCGCCGGCGACCACCTCAAGGCGGCCAGCGACCTGGGCGTGCCCCTGATCGGGGTCGGGCTGCTCTACCGGCACGGCTACTTCCGGCAGACCCTGTCCCGGGACGGCTGGCAGCAGGAGCACTATCCGGTGCTGGACCCCAACGAGCTGCCGCTCACCCTCCTGAAGGAGCCCGACGACACCCCCGCGCAGGTCTCGCTCGCCCTGCCCGGCGGCAGGTCGCTGCACGCCCGGATCTGGCTGGCCCAGGTCGGCCGGGTGCCGCTGCTGATGCTCGACTCGGACGTCGAGGAGAACGACCTCGGCGAACGCGGCGTGACCGACCGGCTCTACGGCGGCGGCAGCGAGCACCGCCTGCTCCAGGAGATGCTGCTCGGCATAGGAGGTGTGCGGGCGGTCCGCACGTACTGCCGCCTGACGGGCCACCCCGCCCCCGAGGTCTTCCACACCAACGAGGGCCACGCCGGCTTCCTCGGCCTGGAGCGCATCGCCGAACTCTGCGCCGACGGGTTGGACTTCGACCCGGCACTGGAGGCCGTCCGGGCCGGCACCGTCTTCACCACCCACACCCCCGTCCCGGCCGGCATCGACCGCTTCGACCGCGAGCTGGTCGCCCATCACTTCGGGCCCGCCGCCGAACTGCCGACGATCGACGTCGAGCGCATCCTCCGGCTCGGCATGGAGACGTACCCCGGAGGCGAACCGAACCTCTTCAACATGGCGGTGATGGGCCTGCGCCTGGCCCAGCGGGCGAACGGGGTCTCGCTGCTGCACGGCAACGTCAGCCGGGAGATGTTCTCGGGCCTGTGGCCGGGATTCGACCCCGACGAGGTCCCGATCACCTCGGTCACCAACGGCGTCCACGCCCCGACCTGGGTCGCCCCCGAGGTCTTCCGCCTGGGCGCCCGCCAGATCGGCGTGCGGCGCACCGAGGACGCCATGACCGTCGGCGGCTCGGACCGCTGGGACTCGGTGGCGGAGATCCCCGACCAGGACGTCTGGGAGCTGCGCCGGGCCCTGCGCGAGCAGTTGGTGACGGAGGTGCGCGAGCGCCTGCGCGCCTCCTGGCGGCAACGAGGCGCGGGGACGGCCGAGTTGGGCTGGATCGACGGGGTGCTGGACCCGGACGTCCTGACGATCGGGTTCGCGCGCCGGGTCCCGTCGTACAAGCGCCTCACGCTCATGCTCAGGGACCGCGACCGTCTGATGGACCTGCTCCTGCACCCCGAACGGCCGGTCCAGATCGTCGTGGCGGGCAAGGCGCACCCGGCGGACGACGGCGGCAAACGGCTGGTCCAGGAGCTGGTGAGGTTCGCGGACGACCCACGCGTCCGCCACCGCATCGTGTTCCTGCCGGACTACGGCATGGCGATGGCGCAGAAGCTGTACCCCGGCTGCGACATCTGGCTGAACAACCCGCTGCGGCCGTTGGAGGCGTGCGGCACGTCGGGCATGAAGGCGGCCCTGAACGGCTGCCTCAACCTCTCCGTCCGGGACGGCTGGTGGGACGAATGGTTCCAGCCGGACTTCGGCTGGGCCATCCCCACGGCGGACGGCACCGGCACCGACCCGGACCGCCGCGACGACATAGAGGCCGCGGCGCTGTACGACCTGCTGGAACAGCGCGTCACCCCCCGCTTCTACGAACGGGGCCGGGACGGCCTGCCCGACCGCTGGATCGAGATGGTCCGCCAGACCCTGACGCTGCTCGGCCCCAAGGTCCTGGCCGGCCGCATGGTCCGGGAGTACGTCGAGCGCCTCTACACCCCGGCCGCGCACGCCCACCGCGCGATGGCACCGGAGGCCGCGCGTGAACTCGCCGACTGGAAGGCGCGGGTGCGCTCGGCGTGGCACGGCGTCACGGTCGACCACGTGGAGACGTCGGCGGCGACCCCCACCGCGGAACTCGGCTCGACGCTCAGCCTCCGTGTGCGGGTCGGCCTCGGCGACCTCGGGCCCGACGACGTGGAGGTCCAGGCGGTCTCGGGCCGCGTCGACCCGGAGGACCGCATCGCGGACGCGTCGACGGTGCCGCTGAAGCCGGTCGGCAGCCCGGACGAGGAGGGACGCTGGGTCTACGAGGGCCCGCTGTCCCTGGACCGCACGGGACCGTACGGCTACACGGTCCGCATCCTTCCGGCGCATCGGCTGCTGGCGTCGGGAGCGGAGCTGGGGCTGGTGGCGGTGCCGTCGGAGGGGACGGGGGAGGGGGCGGGGGTGTTGATGCGGTGACGCGGTGACGCCCTCGGGGAGGACCGGGGTCTGCCTCAGTCCTTCCCGAGCTCCCGCACGCACAGCTGCCGCAGCACTTGGCCGCACCGCCGCGCATACGCATGCTGCAACCCCCGGGTCGCCGGACCCCCCGCCCGCGCGTACCACTTCGCCCCCCGGCTGAACGCGTTCACCGTCAGCCACACCGTGCCGTCCCCCGTGCGGTCGACGACGAAGGACTCCTCGCCGCACTCGGGGTGGCCGGAAAGCGTGCCGTAGGCCCAGCCGGTCCTGCGGTACTCCTCCACCGTCCAGACCACCCGGCACGGAGCCTTGATCATGCCGGCGAGGGTGACCGTGACGTCGACCTGGGGGGCCGCGCGGTCGGCCGAGGCGTCTATGCCGACGCCCAGGGCGCGGTGCATCTCCCAGGTCATGACCGCCTCCGCGGCTGTGCGGAAGACGTCCTCGCCCTCGCCTATGCGGGTGCGTACGTGGAGGGGATGGAAGCCGGGCGGGCAGAAGCCGTTCTCCCGGGTGGCGCCGACGTCGGCGTACGTGAAGGGCCCCAAAGACATGGGTCACAAGAGTAGGGCGGCGCCCGGGAACGCCTTCCTCCCGGGTGCCGCCCACGGGCGAGCCGACGTCAGCTGACGTTGACGGCGGCCCAGGCCGCCGAGACCGCCTTGTACTCCGTGCTGGACGAGCCGTACAGGGCCGACGCCGCGTTCAGGGTCGCCGTACGGGCGCCCTTGTAGTTGGTCGTCGACGTCATGTACGTGGTCAGCGCCTTGTACCAGATCTGCACGGCCTTGTCGCGGCCGATCCCGGTGACGGTGGAGCCGTCGGACGTCGGGGAGTTGTAGGTCACCCCGTTGATCGTCTTGGTGCCGCTGCCCTCGGACAGGAGGTAGAAGAAGTGGTTCGCCGGGCCCGAGGAGTGGTGGACGTCCATGCTGCCCAGGCTGGACGACCAGGCGTCGGCGGAGCTGCCGTCCTTGCTGGGCTTGTCCATGTAGCGCAGGGGGGTGCCGTTGCCCCTGATGTCGACCTTCTCGCCGATCAGGTAGTCGCCCGGGTCCTTGGCGTTGGACGCGTGGAACTCCACCGCCGTGCCGAGGATGTCGGAGGTCGCCTCGTTGAGGCCGCCGGACTCGCCGCTGTAGTTCAGGCCGGCCGTGTTCGACGTGAGGCCGTGGGTCATCTCGTGGCCCGCCACGTCCAGGGACGTCAGCGGCTTGACGTTGCCCTCGCCGTCGCCGTACGTCATGCAGAAGCAGCTGTCGGACCAGAACGCGTTGACGTACGCGTTGCCGTAGTGGACGCGGGAGTGTGCGGCGACGCCGTTGTTCTTGATGCCGTTGCGGCCGAGGACGTTCTTGTAGAAGTCCCAGGTGACCTGGGCGCCGTAGTGGGCGTCCACGGCGGCGTTCTGGTCGGTCGAGGAGCTCGACGCGGTGCCGGTGCCCCAGATGTCGTCGGCGTCCGTGAAGAGGGTGCCGGCCGAGGAGGACGTGGCGCGGCCCTTGTTGTACGTCTTGTGGCCGCCGCGCGTCGAGTCGCTGAGCTGGTACGTCGAGCCGGACTTCGTGGTGCCGACGGTCACCGTGCCGTTGTACTGGCTGTGGCCGGTACCGGTCTGGATGGCCTCCCACTCGTACAGCTTCTTGCCGGTGGTGGCGTCGGTGACGACGTGCAGTTCCTGCGGGGTGCCGTCGTGCTGGAAGCCGCCGACGACCGTCTCGTAGGCGAGGGCCGGCTTGCCGTTCGCCGCCCAGATCACCTTGCGCGGAGCCTTGTCGGCCGCGGACTTGGTGGAGCCCTCGGCCTTGGCGGCCTTGAGGGCCTGCTGCTCGGCCGTGGCCTTGGCGACGTCCGCGGTGAGGTCGGTGACCTTGACGGCGGCCTTCGTGGCCTTGGTGACGCCTTCCACCCGGCCGGCCTCGGTCTCGTGGACGACCAGGTCCCCGCCGAGGACGGGGAGGCCGGCGTAGGTCCGCTCGTAGCGGGTGTGGACCGTGCCGTCGGCGTCCTTGATGACGTCCTTGACGACCAGCTTCTCCTGGGCGCCGAGGCCTATCTCGTCGGCGGTCCCGGCCGCCTCGGCCTGCTGGTCCTTGATGAGGGCGGTCCGCGCCGCGGGGGCGAGCGCGACCGGGGCGGCGAGAGGGGCAGCCTTTCCGCCGCTCTGCGCAGGGGCCTCGGCGGCGGAACTACCGGCGCTCAGACCGGTGGTGAGCAGGGCTCCGGCCGCCACGGCGGTGGCGATGGCCAGAGTGGTGCGCTTGCGACGCGCGTAGACGGGGGTCACACGAGCTCCTTTTGTGGGGGAGGTGCGGTGGTGCTTGTGCGGCGGGTGCAAGGAGAGTGACACCTGGGGCGCGTACATGTCAGGAGGGGGCGGTGATGTTGGCCAAAACTTGACTGTCCGGTAAATGTTTCCGACAGATGAACGGGCGCCGCCCCGGCGGGAGTTGAACCCACCGAGACGGCGCCCTGCCTTGGGCAGACCGCGAACGGGCCTACGGGAAGGTGAGCTTCCAGCTGTTGATGTAACCGGTGTCGCGGGCCGCGTTGTCCTGGACCCGCAGCTGCCAGACGCCGTTGGCGACCTCGGAGGACGCGTTCACCGTGTACGTGGTGCTGAGGTTGTCCGCGCTGCCGCCGGTGCCGTACCCCTTCAGCGTGTACGCCGTGCCGTCGGGGGCGACCAACTGCACCTGGAGGTCACCGATGTAGGTGTGGACGATGTCCACGGCGACCTGGAGGTTGGACGGCGCGTTGCCCGTCCGCCCGGAGACGGTGATCGACGACGTGACCGCCGCGCCCCGGTCCGGAATCGACACGTCGGTGGTGTTCTCGAAGGACGTACCGCCACCGCCGCCCCCGTCGGGACGCGCGCCCACGTTGACGCCCGCCCAGGCGTCCTGCACCGCCTTGTACTCGGCGCTCGTGGTGCCGTACAGCTCACCGGCCGCCGCGAGGGTGCCGGTGCGGGCGCCCGCGTAGTTCGTCGTGGACGTGAACTTGGTGGTCAGCGCGCGGAACCAGATCTTCTCCGCCTTGGCGCGGCCGATGCCGGTGACCGGAAGGCCGTCCGAGGTGGGCGAGTTGTAGGTGACACCGTTGATGGTCTTGGTGCCGCTGCCCTCGCTCAGCAGGTAGAAGAAGTGGTTCGCGGGGCCCGACGAGTAGTGCACGTCGATGGAGCCGATGCCCGAGTACCAGGCGTCCTTCGACGCGCCGTCCTTGCTCGGCTTGTCCATGTAGCGCAGCGGCGTGCCGTCGCCGTTGATGTTGATCTCCTCGCCGATGAGGTAGTCACCGACGTCGGAGGAGTTGTTGGCGAAGAACTCGACGGTCGCGCCGAAGATGTCCGAGGTGGCCTCGTTGAGGCCGCCGGACTCGCCGCTGTAGTTGAGCCCGGCCGTGTGGGAGGTGAGCCCGTGGGTCATCTCGTGCGCGGCCACGTCGATCGACGTCAGCGGGTTGGCGTTGCCCGAGCCGTCGCCGTACGTCATGCAGAAGCAGCTGTCGGACCAGAACGCGTTGACGTAGTTGTTGCCGTAGTGGACCCGGGAGTACGCCGCGACGCCGTCGCCGCGGATGCCGCTGCGCCCGTGCACGTTCTTGTAGTAGTCCCAGGTCAGCGCGGCACCGTAGTGGGCGTCGGCGGCCGCGGACTCCAGGTTGGACGGGCTGCCGTTGCCCCAGACGTCGTCGGGGCCGGAGAAGAGGGTGCCGGTGCCGGAGGTGCCGCGGTTCAGGTTGTACGTCTTGTGGTTGCCGCGCGCGCCGTCGGTGAGGTTGTACGTCGAACCGGACTGCGTGGTGGTGAGGTTGACCGTGCCGCTGTACACCGTGTTGCCGGTGCCGGTCTCGATGGCCTCCCACTCGTACAGCTTCTCGCCGGTGGTGGCGTCGGTGATGACGTGCAGTTCCTGCGGGGTGCCGTCGTGCTGGAAGCCGCCGACGACGGTCTCGTACGCCACGGTCGGCTTGCCGTCCGCGGCCCAGATCACCTTGCGGGGCGCCCGGTTGACGTCGGGGCTCTTGGCGTCCTCGGCCTTCGCGGCGGCCAGCGCCTGCTTCTCCGCCTTGGCGGTGGATACGGCGGCCTTCGTGGTCGCCGGCTTGATGGCGGCGCGGGTGGCCTTGACGACGGCCTCGGTCTCGCCGGACTTCCTGGTCTCGACGACCAGGTCGCCGCCGAGGACGGGCAGTCCGTCGTACGTCCGCTCGTAGCGGGTGTGGACCGTGCCGTCGCCGTCCTTGAGGACGTCACGGACGACCAGCTTCTCCTTGGCGCCCAGGCCCAGGTCCTTCGCGGTGTCCGCCTTGGTGGCGTCGGCCTCGCGTATCAGCTCGGCGCGCTGGGCGGGGGACAGCCTGACGGACTCGGCGCCCGGGATGACCTTGCCCGCAGCCGACGGTGCCTTCTCCGGTGCTGCGGTGGCGGCGCCCGACTGGACGGCCGCGGCGATCAGGGCGGCGACGCCGACGAGGGCGACGGCGGCGGCCCGGCGGGTCGCCGTGGAGCGCTGTGCTGCGTGGGGGGTGCGTCTGTGGGAGGAACTGTCTCTCAACACTGACTCCTTCTGCGCGGCCGCGGGTCGCGCGGCCAGGGGAGACCGGCCGGCGGGTGGGCCGTCCGGGCGGAGCGAGGTGGTACGCAGAACGACGTGCGCGTGCGGAAACGGACGTGCGCGTGCGGGAGTTCAGCCGCGGGCACCGTCGTGTGACGGTGCTGTGGGGTTGCTGTGTCGCGGCCGTGGGAAGAGTGGCAGGTGACTGCGGTTTCTGTCAGGACCGCGTCAGGAAGTTGGCCGGAAATCGTTCGTTGTCCGGGAGTTCACGTTCGATAAACGGACCAGACGACTCAGGCGGCTCAGAGGGACTCGGAGGGGCTCAGGCGTCGATACGCGCGAGATCCCGCAGCCAGGCAGCCGCGTTGCCGTCGGACGGCGCCCGCCAGTCGCCGCGCGGCGAGAGCGAACCGCCGGCCGAGACCTTCGGGCCGTTCGGCATGGCGGACCGCTTGAACTGTGCGAACGCGAAGAAGCGACGGCAGAAGACCTCCAGCCAGCGCCGGATCTCCGCCAGGTCGTACGCCACCCGCTTCGCCTCGGGGAAGCCCGGCGGCCAGGCGCCGGCGTCCGGGTCGTGCCAGGCGTGCCAGGCCAGGAAGGCGATCTTCGACGGCCGGAATCCGTACCGCAGGACATGGAACAGCGTGAAGTCGTGCAGCGCGTACGGGCCGATCTTGGACTCGGTGGACTGCATCTCCTCGCCCGGCACCAGCTCCGGGCTGATCTCCGTGTCGAGGATCGCGGCCAGCGTCTCACCGGTCTCCTCGTCGAACTGCCCGCTGCCGATGACCCAGCGGATCAGATGCTGGATCAGCGTCTTCGGCACACCCGAGTTGACGTTGTAGTGGCTCATCTGGTCGCCCACGCCGTACGTGGACCAGCCGAGCGCCAGCTCCGACAGGTCCCCGGTGCCGAGCACGACGCCGCCGCGCTGGTTGGCCAGGCGGAAGAGGTAGTCGGTGCGCAGCCCGGCCTGCACGTTCTCGAAGGTGACGTCGTACACCGGCTCGCCGGACGCGAAGGGGTGGCCCATCTCCCGCAGCATCAGCCGTGCGGTAGGCGTGATGTCCAGCTCGGCCGCGGTGACGCCGAGCGAGTTCATCAGCTTGTGGGCGTTGTCCTTGGTGTGGTCACTGGTGGCGAAGCCGGGCAGGGTGAAGGCCAGGATGTCGCTGCGGGGACGGCCGGCGCGGTCCATGGCCCGGGCGGCGACGATCAGCGCGTGCGTGGAGTCCAGGCCGCCGGACACCCCGATGACCACCTTCGGCCCACCGATCGCGGCCAGCCGCTGCTGAAGGCCCGCCACCTGGATGTTGTACGCCTCGTAGCAGTCCAGGGCGAGCCGGTCGGCGTCGGCCGGCACGAACGGGAAGCGCTCGACCCGGCGCTTGAGCCCCAGGTCCGCCGACGGCGGGTCGAGCCGGAACCGCACCCGCCGGAAGTCGCCGGTGCGCGCGGCGTGCGCGCGGCGGTTGTCGTCGAACGTGCCCATCCGCTGCCGCTCCTGCCGCAGCAGGTCCAGGTCGACGTCGGCCACCGCGTACTGGTCGTCGAGCGGGAAGCGGCCCGTCTCGGCCAGCAGCACGCCGTTCTCGTAGATCATGGTCTGCCCGTCCCACGACAGGTCCGTGGTCGACTCGCCCAGACCCGCCGCCGAGTAGACGTACGCCGCCAGACAGCGCGAGGACGCCGCCCGGCACAGCAGCCGCCGGTCCTCGGCCCGGCCCACCGTGATCGGGCTGCCCGAGAGGTTGGCGAGCACGGTCGCTCCGGCCAGCGCCGCCTCCGCGCTCGGCGGCACCGGCACCCACATGTCCTCGCAGATCTCCGCGTGCAGCACGAGCCCGGGGACGTCCTCCGCCTCGAACAGCAGGTCCACCCCGAACGGCACCTCCGCGCCGCCGACCCGGATGGTCCCGCCGCGCTCGTCCTCACCCGAGGCGATCTGCCGCCGCTCGTAGAACTCCCGGTAGTTCGGCGGGTACGACTTGGGCGCCACGCCGAGGATCCGGCCGCGGTGCACGATCACCGCGCAGTTGTAGATCCGGTGCCGGTGGCGCAGCGGGGCGCCGACGACCAGCACCGCAAGCAGATCGGCCGACCCGGCCACCACCGTGCCGAGCGCCTCCTCGACCTCGTCGAGCACCGCGTCCTGGAGCAGCAGGTCCTCGATCGAGTAGCCGGTCAGGCCCAGCTCGGGGAACACGGCGACCGCCACCCCCTCCTGAGCGCACCGGCGTGCCTGTCGCAGAACCGCTTCCGCGTTGGCGCGCGGGTCGGCGATGACGGTGTGGCCCGTGCACGCGGCGACGCGCGCGAAGCCGTGCTGGTAGATCGACCAGAAGTTCAATGGACCGCGGCTTTCTACTGTGGCTTTCTTCAGCGTGCCAGGGATCTCCTACGGCAACGAGCATAGATCGCCTGTTCAGGCGGGCCGCTCCCCGTGCCAGGACCGCCACAGCGCCGCGTACGCCCCGTCCGCCGCGACCAGCTCCTCGTGGGTGCCGAGCTCGGTGAGCCGGCCGCTCTCCATCACGGCCACCCGGTCGGCGTCGTGCGCGGTGTGCAGACGGTGCGCGATGGCGATGACCGTACGGCCCTCCAGCACGGCCGCCAGGGCCCGCTCGGTGTGGCGGGCGGTCGTCGGGTCGAGCAGGGCCGTCGCCTCGTCGAGGATCAGGGTGTGCGGGTCGGCCAGCACCACGCGGGCGAGGGCGAGCTGCTGCGCCTGCGAGCCGTCCGTACGGCGGCCTCCGTCGCCGAGCGCCGTGTCGAGGCCGTCGGGCAGCCGCCGGACCCAGCCGTCGGCGCCGACCGCCTTGAGCGCGGCCCACAGCTCCTCGTCCGTGGCGGACGGCTCGGCGATACGGAGGTTGTCGCGGACCGTGCCGAGGAAGACGTGGTGCTCCTGGGTGACGAGGACGACCTGGCGGCGCAGCTGCTCCGGGCCGAGGGCGACGACCGGGACGCCGCCGACCGTCACCGTGCCGGCGGTCGGCGCGTCCACGCCCGCGAGCAGCCTGCTCAGCGTGGTCTTCCCGGCGCCGGACGGGCCGACCACGGCCAGTCGTTCCCCCGGCCGGACGGTCAGGTCGACGTCGCTGAGGACCTCGCCGCCGCGGTCGTAGGCGTAGTGCACACCGGTCACTTCGATCAGGTCGTTCGCCGGGGTGGGGGAGTCGGTGCCGGTGGCTCTCGGGGCCCGCGCGAGCCCCTCCACGCGGGCGAACGAGGCGCCACTGCTCTGCAGTTGCTCGACCCGCATCAGGATCTCGTCGAGCGGCTCGCTCAGCCGTTGCAGATACAGGGCGGCCGCCACGACCGAGCCCAGGCTCAACGCCCCCCGCTCCAGCAGCACGCCGCCGAGCAGCAGGACCGTCGCGACGGGGACGACGTACGACACCTCGACGGCCGGGAAGAACACGCTGCGCAGGAACAGGGTGTGCAAGCGGGTGCGCCGGGACGTCTCCAGCGCGTCCCGGCTCGCGGTCACCCTGCGCTTCTCCAGCCGCAGCGCCTCCACCGTGCGGGCGCCGGACGCGGTCGCCGCGAGGATCTCCGCGACGTCCGAGGTGGCCGCCCCCTCGGCGAGGTAGCCGTCGCGGGCCCGGCGCAGATACCAGCGCAGCGCCCACCAGATGCCGCCGAAGCCGAGCACTCCGCAGAGGCCGAGCAGGGGGTCCAGCGTGATCACCGCGGCCAGCAGGAACAGTGCCTGTACGGAGCTGATGAGCAGTTCCGGGCCGACGTCGCGCAGGGTGGTGCCGACGAGAGCGACGTCCGCGGTGCCGCGCGCGGTGAGATCGCCGGCGCCGGCGCGCTCCACGACGTTCGCGGGGAGGGCGAGGGTGCGGTCCACGAAGTCCTCGCGGACGCGGGCGAGGGTGCGTTCGCCGAAGCGGTGGCCCACGTAGCGGGCCCAGCGGGCCAGCGCCAGCTGGGCTGTCGCCGCGATCAGGATCGCCAGGGCCAGTTGGTCCACGGCCGTTACGCCGTGGCCGGCGCGGACCTCGTCGATGATGCGGCCCACCAGCCAGGGGCCGGCCAGGCCGGCGATCGCTGCGAGGGAGTTCAGGACGAGGGCGGCTGTGAAGGCCTTGGCGTCGGCTCGGATGAGGCGGGCGGTGGCTCGGCGGACGTCTTCGGGCTCCGCGATGGGGAGGGTTTTGTCGATACCGCCCCGCGTCCCTGAGGGGCGGCGTTGATCTTCCGTCACCTGGACAGCTCCTCGGCGTCTTCGTCCCGTGCCACCAGGGCCCGGTATCCCGGCTCGCTGTTCATGAGCTCGCGGTGTGTGCCCGTCGCCGTCACCTTGCCGTCGACCAGGAAGTGCACCGTGTCCGCTCGGTCCAGGAGCAGGGGGGACGTGGACGTGACCACCGTCGTGCGGCCCCGGCGGGTCGTGTGCAGGCGTTCGGCGACCCTGGCCTCGGTGTGGGCGTCCAGGGCCGATGTCGGCTCCACGGCCAGCAGGACCTCCGGGTCGGCCAGCAAGGCGCGGATCAGGCGCACGCGTTGGCGTTGGCCGCCGGAGAGGTTGCGGCCCTGGGCGTCGATGGGGGCGTCGAGGCCGTCGGGCAGGCCCCGGACGATGTCCTCGGCGACGGCCGTGTACACGGCCCGTGCGATCGCCGCCTCGTCCAGGCCGTCCGGGTCCGCGTGGCCGGCGATCAGCTCGCGCAGCGTGCCCGCGAACAGGTCGGCCTCGTGGTCGGCGACCAGGATGCGCCGTCTGAGCTGCGGCAACGCGATCTCGGTCAGGGGGACACCGCCCCAGGTCGCCGCCGACGGGACGTAGCGGCCGAGGCGGTCCACGACGGCCGTGGCGTCCGCCGGCAGCGCGGCCGCCAGGGCGGTCAGGCGGCCCGGCGGCACCCGTACCCCGGACTCCGGGTCGTGCAGTGCCGCCGGCTCCGCGGGCGCGTCCCGGGTGCCGGTGTCGGCCGTCGGCTCCAGGCGCAGGAACCGTACGACTCGCCGCGCCGCCACCACGCCGCGCGCGACCTGGTAGACCATCTCGACGACGAACGCCACCGGGCGGACCAGCACCGCGACATAGCCGTAGACCGACACCAGCTCGCCCACCGTGATGGCACCCTGGGCCGCGAGCCGGGCCGCCAGCCACGTCACCACCGCCAGGAACAGGGTCGGCAGCCCCACCCCGAGCGCCTGCACCCAGCTGGTCACCGACCCGACCCGGTAGCCCTGCGCGCGCAGCCGCTGCGAGTCGCGGTGGAAGGCGTCGGAGACGAGGTCCTTGCCGCCGAGGCCGTTGAGGACGCGCAGGCCGCCCGCGAGGTCGGCGATCCGGGCCGTCAGGACGCTCTGCCGCTCCCGGTACTCCGTCTCGGTGCCCTGCAGGCGGCCGAGCAGCGGGCCGACGAGTACGGCGATCGCCGGCATTCCCAGCAGCACCACCACCGCGATCGGCACCGAGACCGACACCAGCATGACCGCGACCGCGAGGTACGCGACGATCGCACCGAACCCGGGGCCGATGACGGTCAGGGAGCTGCTGATCGTGTGGACGTCGCCGACGCCGATCGTGACGACCTCTCCGGCGCCGATCCGGCCCGGCAGCGCGGCCCCCAGCCGGACCGACTGACCGACCAGGACCTTGATGGTGCGCAAGAGGGCGTCCATCCGCACCCGCGTCATCGTGCGGTGCCGCATGATGCTCAGCCAGGCGTTGAACACGTGCACCCCGGCCAGCACACCGGTCCAGGCGGCCAGCGCCGCGTAGTCACCGGGCGCCAGGCCCTCGTCCACGGCGCGCGCGAGCAGATACGGGGCCGCCGCCAGCAGCACCATCCAGACGGCGGAGATCAGGGACCCTAGCGCGGATCGCCCCGCCTGCTGGGTGACCAGCCACCACAGATACCGGGCGCCGCCGCGGCGGTCGGGCTCGCCCGGATCCTCGTACGCGTCGATCATCGTCCCCCCGTGCCCGTTCGTCGCCCTCTTGCCGCTCGTCGCGCGCTTGCCGTTCGGCTACGCCAGACTGTCCCGCCACGCCCGGTGCAGATCCGCGAACCTGCCCGTGCCCGCGACGAGTTCGGCCGGAGTGCCGTCCTCGACGATCTTCCCGTGTTCCATGACCAGTACGCGGTCCGCGATCTCGACCGTGGACAGCCGGTGGGCGATGACCACGGCCGTACGCCCGTGCAGGACCGTCGACATCGCGCGCTGCACGGCCCGTTCGCCGGGGATGTCCAGCGAGCTGGTCGCCTCGTCGAGGATCAGCACGGCCGGGTCGGCGAGCAACGCCCGGGCGAACGCGACGAGTTGGCGCTGGCCCGCGGAGATACGGCCGCCCCGCTTGCGTACGTCGGTGTCGTAGCCGTCGGGCAGCGAGGTGATGAAGTCGTGCGCGCCGATGGCCTTCGCCGCCTGCTCGACCTCCTCGCGGGTGGCGTCCGGCCGTCCGATGGCGATGTTCTCGGCGACCGTGCCGGAGAACAGGAACGCCTCCTGCGTCACCATCACCACCCCGCGCCGCAGTTCGGGCACGGCCAGCTCGCGCAGGTCGACCCCGTCCAGCAGGATCCGGCCGTCCGAGGGGTCGTAGAAGCGGGCCAGCAGCTTGGCCAGCGTCGACTTGCCCGCGCCGGTCGAGCCGACGACCGCGACCGTCTGCCCGGCCGGAAGCGTGAGGTCGAAGCGGGGCAGCACCTCGCCGCCGGTGCGGTAGGCGAACCGGACACCGTCGAAGACGACCTCGCGGCCGGGGTGCTCCGACCGGAGTGCCGGGAGCTGCTCGGGCTCCTGCGGCTCGGGCACGGACGGCGTCTGGGCCAGCAGCCCGGCGATCTTCTCCAGGGATGCCGCCGCCGACTGGTAGGAGTTGAGGAACATGCCGAGCCGGTCGATCGGGTCGTACAGCCGCCGCAGATACAGCACGGCCGCCGCCAGCACACCGAGGGCCAGCGTGCCGTCCGCGACCCGGTAGGCGCCCCACAGCACGATCCCGGCCACGGCCGTGTTGGCGACGAGCCGGGAGCCGACGACGTAACGGGCCATCTCCAGCAGGGCGTCGCCGTTCGTCCGCTCGTGCCGGGTGTTGAGGACCCGGAAGTCGGCGTCGTTGACGGCCTCGCGCCGGAAGGCACGCACCGGGCGGATGCCGTTCATCGTCTCGACGAACTTCACGATCACGCCGGCGATCGCCGTGGACCGCAGGGTGTACACGCGCGCGGCACGCCGCCGGTAGAGCCGTACGAGGAGGTACAGGGGCACGAAGGAGGCCACGGCGGCCGCGCCCAGCCCGAGGTCCAGCCACAGCAGCATCGCCGAGATGTAGACGAAGGACAGGATGACGGTGACGAGTTCCTGGAGACCCTCTTCGAGCAGCTCGCGCAGGGACTCCACGTCCGTGGTGGAGCGGGAGATGAGCCGTCCCGAGGTGTAGCGCTCGTGGAAGTCGAGGCTCAGCGCCTGGGCGTGCCGGAAGATACGGCCGCGCAGGTCGAGCAGCACGTCCTGGTTGACGCGGGCGGAGAGCGAGATGAACGCGTACTGGAGCACTCCGGAGGCGAGGGCGCACAGCAGATAGCCGACGGCGACCGCGATCAGCGGCCCGAGGTCGTCGCGCCGGAACGCCGGTACGGCCGAGTCGATGGCGTACGCCACCAGCAGCGGGCCCGCCTGCACCGCCGCCTGCTGGAGCAGCAGCAGAAGCGTGGTCACGGCGACGCGCGCCTTCATCGGGGCGAGCAGGGAGCGCAGGAGGGCGGCGGTGGCACCCGGGGGAGTGGGCAGGACGTCGCGGTCGAAGAGGTCGTCCGGCTCGCCGGGTTCCTCGGCCGGCTGCTCCTTGCCCGGTGCGGTGGCGGTGGTCGCCGTCATCGGTCGGCCTCCTCGGTCCCGGCCATGAGATGGGCGTACTCGGCGTTCGTGCGCAGCAGTTCGTGATGGGTGCCGACGGCGGCGATACGGCCGCCGGAGAGCAGCGCGACCCGGTCCGCGAGCAGCACGGTGGACGGGCGGTGGGCGACGATGAGGGCGGTGGTCTGCGCGAGCACGTCCCGCAGGGCGGCCTCGACGGCGGCCTCGGTGTGGACGTCCAGGGCGGACAGGGGGTCGTCGAGGACCAGGAAACGGGGCCTGCCGACCACGGCCCGCGCGAGCGCCAGCCGCTGCCGCTGCCCGCCGGAGAGGCTGAGCCCCTGCTCACCGACCTGGGTCGCGGTGCCGTGGGGCAGGGCGTGCGCGAAGTCGGCCTGCGCGACCGCGAGCGCCCGCTCCAGCTCGGGTTCTCCGGCTCCGTCCGCGGCCCCCATGAGAACGTTGTCCGCGACACTGGCCGAGAACAGGGTGGGTTCCTCGAAGGCGACGGCGACGAGTGCGCGCAGTTCTTCCCTGGGCATAGCGCGGATGTCCTGCCCGTCGAGGGTGATACGGCCGGACGTCACCTCGTGGAGACGGGGGACGAGGGCGGTGAGCGTCGTCTTGCCGCTGCCCGTCGCGCCGACCAGGGCCATGGATTCGCCGGGGTGGATGTGCAGGTCGATGTGGTCCAGCACGGGAGGGGCGTCGGTGGGCGCGTCGGGGTACCGGAACCGGACGCCGTGGAACCGCAGTCCGAGGTCCGCGTCGTCGTCCGTCGCCGCCGAGACCCCGGGATCCTCGGGCTTCTCGTCCATCACCTCGAAGTACCGCTCGGTCGCGGTCGCCGCCTCCTGGCTCATCGCCAGCAGGAACCCGATCGACTCCACGGGCCACCGCAGCGCGAGGGCCGTCGACAGAAAGGCCACCAACGTACCGGCCGACAGCGCCCCGTCGGCCACCTGCATCACCCCCACCACCAGCGCCGCCCCGATGGCGACCTCCGGCAGCGTCACGATGACCGCCCAGATCCCCGCCAGCAGCCGGGCCTTGCGCAGCTCCGTGCCGCGCAACGTCCGTGACAGCTCCCGGAACGCTCGCGCCTGACTGCGATGCCGCCCGAACCCCTTGATGATCCGGATCCCGAGCACGCTCTCCTCGACGACCGTCGTCAGGTCGCCGACCTGGTCCTGCGCGAGCCGCGCCACGGCGGCGTACCGCTTCTCGAAGAAGAAGCAGGTCACCATCACCGGCACGGCCGGACCCAGGATCACCAGCCCCAGCGTCCAGTCCTGCAGCAGCATGATGATCACGCCGACCACGATGGTCACGCCGTTGACCAGCAGGAACGTCAGCGGGAACGCGAGGAACATCCGCAGCAGCATCAGGTCGGTCGTGCCCCGCGACAGTAACTGCCCCGACGCCCACCGGTCGTGGAAGGCCACCGGCAGCCGCTGGAGATGCCGGTACAGATCCGCCCGCATCGACGCCTCGACCCCCGCCAGCGGCCGCGCCACCAGCCACCGCCGCATCCCGAACAGCAGCGCCTCACCGAGTCCGAGCAGCAGCAGGTACAGCGCCCCGAGCCACACCCCCGCCGGGTCCCGGTCGGCGACGGGCCCGTCCACCATCCACTTCAGGACGAGCGGGATGACCAGCGCCAGACAGGAGGCGACGACCGCCACGAACGCCGCGGTGAACAGCCGCGCACGCACGGGCCGCACATACGGCCACAGACGCAGCAGCGTCCGCACGGCGGAACGGTCGGGTCTGTCCTGGGCGGTTGCGCGTGTCGTCACCATCAGCAGCGAGCCTACGGATCGCCACTGACACTGCCCACCGAGTTTTGACCCGTCCGCGTTCGGCCGTTGGTCCTACGACCTGCGGGTTCGAGGGGTCGTACCCGCAGCATCAACCGATCGGGGGATGCCGTTTCGAGCGCGACGGCCGATGTGCCGGACCGCGCGCCGCGGCGACGCTGAGGGGCATGTCCGTCATAGAAGTCACCGACCTGCGCAAGTCCTACGGCCCTCGCGCCGTCGTCGACGGCGTCTCCTTCGCCGTCGAGGAGGGTGAGATCTTCGGCATCCTCGGCCCGAACGGCGCCGGCAAGACCACCACCGTCGAGTGCGTCGAGGGCCTGCGCGTCCCCGACGCCGGCAAAGTCCGCGTCACCGGCCTCGACCCCGTCGCCGACCACGACCGCGTCTCCCAGGTCCTCGGCGCCCAGCTCCAGGAGGGCCGACTCCAGGAGAAGCTCACCGTGCGCGAGGCACTCCAGCTCTACGCCTCCTTCTACCCGAACCCCGCCGACTGGCGCCCGCTCGCCGAACGCCTGGGCCTGACCGACCGGCTCGACGCCCGGTTCGGCAAGCTGTCCGGCGGCCAGAAACAGCGCCTGTTCATCGCGCTCGCCCTCGTCGGCAACCCCCGGATCGTCGTCCTCGACGAGCTGACGACCGGCCTCGATCCGCGGGCCCGCCGCGACACCTGGCAGCTCGTCGAGGACGTCCGCGCCGGCGGCGTGACCGTCCTGCTCGTCACCCACTTCATGGAGGAGGCGCAGCGGCTCTGCGACCGCATCGCGGTCATCGACAAGGGCCGGATCGCCGCCCTGGACACCCCGGCCGGCCTGATCCGCCGCTCCGCCGGAGCCACGGTGATCACCTTCACGCCGTCCGCGCCGCTGGACGAGGAGGAGCTGAGCACCCTGCCCGCGCTCGCCTCCGTCACGCACAAGGACGGCCGGATCACCCTGGCCGGCAGCGACGAGACGGTCAACGCCGTGATCACCCTGCTCGCCCGGCACCGCGTCACCGCCCACCAACTGCGCGTCAGCGACGCCACGCTGGACGACGCCTTCCTGGACCTGACGGGAACGGACCCGACGGACACGGACCCGACGGACACGGACCTGACGGGAACGGACCTGACGGGAACGGACCTGATGGACACGCACCCGACGGAGGCCACGTCATGAACACCGCCGTACTGCGCACCGAGGCCCGCCTGCTCGCCCGCGAGCCGGGCAGCCTGTTCTGGATCCTGGTGTTCCCGCCCGTGCTGCTGGCGATCCTGGGCGCCATCCCGACGTTCCGCGAGCACCAGGACGCGCTCGACGGCCTGCGCCTCATCGACACCTACGTACCGGTGACCGTGCTGGCCGGCATGATCGTCGCCGGTGTGCAGTCGATGCCGGCGGGCCTGACCGGCTACCGGGAGCAGGGCATCCTGCGCCGGATGTCCACCACCCCGGTCCGCCCGTCCGCGCTGCTGTCCGCGCAGATGCTGGTCCACGCCCTGGCCGCCGTCCTCTCGGCGCTGCTGGCGCTCGCGGTCGGACGGCTCGCCTACGACGTACGACTGCCCGGGCAGCCGTACGGCTATCTGCTCGCGCTGGTCCTGGCGGTCCTCGTCGCGCTGGCCCTGGGGTCGGTCATCTCCGCGGTGTCCCGGACGGTGCGGATCGCGGGTGCCGTCGGGACGGCGGTGTTCTTCCCGATGCTGTTCAGCGCGGGCGTGTGGCTGCCGGTCCAGGCCATGCCCGACCTCATGGCCGACATCGTCGGGTTCACGCCGTTCGGTGCCGCCGCGCAGGCCCTGAGCCAGGCCATGACGGGTGACTGGCCCGGCTGGTCCCAGCTGGGCGTCATGGCGGCCTGGACACTGGTGCTGTCGGCGGCTGCCGCGCGCTGGTTCCGCTGGGAGTAGGCGGCCGGCCGTGCAGACTGGGGGCATGACCGCGGCGGACACCGACATCGAGCGGCGCTGGGAACTCATCCGCAGCAAGGGGCCGTACGGACTGCTCGCGTTCGCCACCCTGCTGTCGGCCGCCACCGCCGTCGAACTGACGCCGGGTACGACGCGGCGGATCGCGGCCGCGGTGCTGGTCGCCGCGGGCTTCGGACTCCAGCTGTGGTGGGGCCGGGTGAGCCGCACCCGGCCGGGTCCGTCCGCCGCCGGCACCGGGTACTACACCGTGCGCTGGGCGCTCGGCTTCGCCCTCACCTGGCTGAATCCGTTCTTCTCGTTCTACGTGGCCGCCGGCTACTTCGACGCCGACGAGCTGATGTCCGGCCGGCGCCTTCGGTGGATCGGCCCGTTCGCCTGCGCGATCGCCGTGTCGAGCGCGCAGGCCGGGGGGCTGCCGTTCGCCGGGTGGACGCAGTGGGTGCTGTTCGCCGGGCTCCTGGTGGTCAACAGCGTCATCCTGACGGTCGTCGGCCACCTCACCACACAGCAGGAGGAACGCTCCCGCGCCCGGGCCGAGACCATCGCCGAGCTCGAACGCACCAACGCCGCGCTGCAGCAGGCGCTCGACGAGAACGCCGCCCTTCACACCCAACTCCTCGTCCAGGCACGGGAAGCGGGCGTCGCCGACGAGCGCCGCCGTCTCGCCGCCGAGATCCACGACACCCTCGCCCAGGGCCTGACCGGCATCATCGCCCAGCTCCAGGTCGTCGCGAACGCCCCCGACCTGCCGACCGCCCGCACCCACCTCGACCGCGCCTCGGCCCTCGCCCGGCACAGCCTCGGCGAGGCCCGCCGCTCGGTGCACAACCTCGCCCCCGTCGCCCTGGAGAACGACGGACTGCCCGAAGCGCTCAAGAGCACGGTCGTCGAATGGGCCGAACGGACCGGCGTACGCGCCGGGTTCACCGTCACCGGCACCGCGGAGCACCTCCACGACGAGGTCTCGGCGACCCTGCTGAGGATCGCCCAGGAAGCCCTCTCCAACGCCTCCCGCCATGCCCGCGCGACCCGGGTCGGCGTCACCCTCTCCTTCCTCGGCGACGAGGTGATCCTCGACATCCGCGACGACGGCCGGGGCTTCGACCCGCTCGCCCTCCCCGAGCGCGGCCACTTCGGCGGCTTCGGCCTCGCCGGCATGCGCGCCCGCGCCGAGCGCATCGCCGGCTGCCTCACCGTCGAGTCCGAGCCGGGGCGCGGCACGGCCCTGTCGGCTCGCGTACCGTTGGTGCGCCATGAGTAGTGACGAGCCGTCCATCTCCCTGCTGATCGTCGACGACCACCCCGTCGTACGGGACGGTCTGCGCGGCATGTTCGAGTCCGCGCCGGGCTTCGTCGTGCTCGGCGAGGCGTCGAACGGCGAGGAGGCGCTGGAGCGGGCCGCCGCCCTCGACCCCGACGTGATCCTGATGGACCTGCGTATGCCGGGCGGCGGCGGGGTCGCCGCGATCGCCCACCTCACCCGCACCGGCGCCCGCGCCAAGGTCCTGGTGCTGACCACGTACGACACCGACTCCGACACCCTGCCCGCCATCGAGGCGGGAGCGACGGGCTACCTCCTGAAGGACGCCCCGCGCGACGACCTCTTCACCGCGGTCCGGGCCGCCGCCGAGGGCCGCACGGTCCTCTCCCCGGCCGTGGCCTCCCGCCTCGTCTCCGCCGTCCGCGCGCCCCGGACCTCCGGGAACGAACCCCTCTCCGCCCGCGAGCGCGAGGTCCTGGCCCTGGTCGCCAGGGGCACCTCCAACCGCGAGATCGCCCGCGAACTCTTCATCAGCGAGGCGACCGTGAAGACCCACCTCACCCACCTGTACGCCAAGCTGGGCGTCAACGACCGCGCGGCGGCGGTGGCGACGGCGTACGAGCGCGGCATCCTCGGCTGAGCCGCCTCAGCCGGCCACCTTCAGCAGCAGCACCGCCCGCGCCGGCACCGTGATCGCCGCCCCCGCCCGGTGCTCCACTCCGGGCGCTTCCTCCTGCTCCTCCCGCGAGGTGTCCACGACCACCTCGTACCGCTGCGCCCACGGCGGCCCCGGCAGCACGAAGTCCACCGGCCGGTCCCCGGCGTGCAGCACGGCCAGGAAGCTGTCGTCGAGGATCGGCGCCCCCCGCTCGTCCCGGCCCGGGATGTCCCGCCCGGACAGATACATGCCGAGCGTCGCGGCGGGCGCGTACCAGTCCCGTTCCGTCATCTCCGTGCCCCGCGCGGTGAACCAGGCCAGGTCCCGCAGTCCGTCGGCCGAGTGCGCCCGCCCGGAGAAGAACGCCCGCCGCCGCAGCACGGGATGCCGGTGCCGCAGCTCGATCAGCCGCGAGGTCAGGTCGAACAGCGCCTTCCAGCCCGGGTCGTCCAGCAGCCCCCAGTCCAGCCAGCTGATCTCGTTGTCCTGGCAGTAGGCGTTGTTGTTGCCGCGCTGCGTCCGCCCCAGCTCGTCACCCGCGACCAGCATCGGCACGCCCGTCGACAGCAGCAGGGTCGTCAGCAGGTTCCTGAGCTGCCGTCGCCGCAGCGCCCGTACCCGCTCGTCGTCCGTCTCGCCCTCGGCCCCGCAGTTCCAGGACCGGTTGTCGTCCGTGCCGTCCCGGTTGCCCTCGCCGTTGGCCTCGTTGTGCTTGCGCTCGTAGGACACCAGGTCCCGCAGGGTGAAACCGTCGTGCGCGGTCACGAAGTTGACGGAGGCGTACGGCCGCCGCCCGCCCCAGGCGTACAGGTCGCTGGACCCCGACAGCCGGTACCCGAGGTCGCGTACGTCCGGCAGCGCGCCCCGCCAGTAGTCCCGTACGGCATTGCGGTAGCGGTCGTTCCACTCCGTCCACAACGGCGGGAAGGCGCCCACCTGGTAGCCGCCCGACCCCACGTCCCACGGCTCGGCGATCAGCTTCACCCGCCGCAGCACCGGGTCCTGCGCGATCACCGCGAGGAACGGCGAGAGCATGTCGACGTCGTGCATGGAGCGGGCGAGCGCCGCCGCCAGGTCGAAGCGGAAGCCGTCCACGCCCATCTCCGTCACCCAGTACCGCAGCGAGTCGGTGATGAGCCGCAGCACGTGCGGCTGGACGACGTGGAGGGTGTTGCCGCAGCCCGTGTAGTCGGCGTAGCGGCGCGCGTCCGGCTGCAACCGGTAGTACCCCCGGTTGTCGATGCCCTTCAGCGACAGCATCGGGCCCAGCTCGCCCGCCTCCGCCGTGTGGTTGTAGACGACGTCGAGGATGACCTCGATCCCGGCCGCGTGCAGCGCGCGGACCATCTGCCTGAACTCGCCGACCTGCTGACCGGTCGTACCGGAGGCGGCGTAGGCGGCGTGCGGGGCGAAGTAGCCGATGGAGTTGTAACCCCAGTAGTTGCGCAGGCCCCTGCGCAGCAGATGGTCCTCGTGCGCGAACTGGTGCACGGGCAGCAGTTCCACGGCCGTCACGCCCAGCTTCACCAGGTGCTCGATCGCCGCCGGATGCGCCAGACCGGCGTAGGTGCCCCGCAGCTCCTCGGGAATCCCGGGGTGGAGCTTGGTGAAGCCCCGCACATGCACCTCGTAGATCACCGAGTCGGCCCACGGCGTCTTCGGCCGGCGGTCGTCCATCCACTCGTCGTCGGGCACGTCGTCGTGGACGACGACGCCCTTCGGGACGTACGGCGCCGAGTCCCGCTCGTCGCGCACGGTGTCCGCGACATGCTGCTGCGGCCAGTCCCGGACATGGCCGTACACCTCCGGCGGCAGGCTGCTGTAGTCATTTCCTTCGGCGCCGTCCACCGCGCGCGCGTACGGGTCCAGGAGCAGCTTCGCCGGGTTCCAGCGGGCGCCGGTCCACGGGTCCCAGCGGCCGTGCACCCGGTAGCCGTAGCGCTGGCCCGGCATGACACCGGGCACGAAGCCGTGCCAGATCTCGTGCGTCAGTTCGGTCAGCTTGGCGCGCGTCTCCTTGCCGTGTTCGTCGAACAGGCACAGCTCGACCGCCTCCGCCCCGCCCGCCCACAGCGCGAAGTTGGTGCCCGCCACCCCGTCCGGGCCGACCCGGAAGCGGGCGCCGAGCGGCATGGGCGCGCCCGGCCACACGGGCACCGCGGGCACCTTGAGCCGCGCCCCGTTCACCACCGAGGCCGGGCGCCCCTCCTCAGCGGCGACCGCCTGGGCCACCGCCTCCTGCTCGGCTGCGCTCGACACCTGTCGGCCTCCCACGGCTCAGGGACCACACGAACGGGGAAGGAGCCCACGGAGTCCCCGTCCGCGGCTCCCCTCGCGTCGTCCTCCCCACTGTTCTGCCCACCGGGTGGCTCGCACTCACGTTTCCCCAGGGCCGCCCCGGTCGTTGGGGTCTTCGTGAGGCACGTACAAGGGCGCGCGCGGCGCGCGGGGGCCGTGTTGGCCGCCGTACTGACATGGGCCGGCCTGCTGGCCGGGGCGGCCGGCTGCACTTCGGACGCCGGCGGGAGGGGCGTCGACCGGATGCTGGGCAAACCGCCCGCACCCGAGGACGTCATCCGGGTCACCCCCGACGACGGCACCAAGGGCGCACGCCCGGACGACCGACTGCTCGTCCGTGTGCTCAGCGGGCGCCTGGAGTCGGTGAAGGTCGTCAGGTCCCAGGACGCGCAGGAAGCCGAGGTGCCCGGGCGCATCTCCGAGGACGGCCTGCGCTGGGAGCCCGAGGACCCAGGGCTCGCCCTGGCCGCCAGGTACACGATCGACGCGGTGGCCCTCGACGGCCACGGGCGGCGCAGCGCACGGCACACGACCTTCACCACGTACGTCCCGGAGAAGCGGTTCATCGGATACGTCACCCCGGAGAACCGCTCCACCGTCGGCACCGGGATGATCGTCTCCCTGGAGTTCAACCGGGAGATCCGCAACCGGGCCGCGGTCGAGCGCGCCGTCCAGGTCACGGCCGAGCCGGCCGTGGAGATCCGTCCGCACTGGTTCGGCCGGGCCCGCCTCGACTTCCGTCCCGAGCACTACTGGAAGCCCGGCACCCAGGTCACCGTCGCGCTGCGGCTGCGGGACGTCGAAGGGGCGCCCGGGGTGTACGGGCTCCAGCACAAGACGTTCTCCTTCACCGTCGGCCGCCACCAGGTCTCCCTCGTCGACGCCGCCAAGCACACCATGGAGGTACGGCGCGACGGCGAGCTCCTCACCAGCGTTCCCGTCACGGCCGGTGCCCCGAAGACCACCACCTACAACGGCAAGATGGTGGTCACCGAGATGCTCGAACTGACCCGCATGAACGGCGCCACGGTCGGCTTCAAGAAGAAGAACGGCAAGGGCGAGTACGACATCCCTGACGTCCCGCACGCCATGCGCCTGACCGACTCCGGCACCTTCCTGCACGGCAACTACTGGGCGGACGCCTCGGTCTTCGGACGGAGCAATGTCAGCCACGGGTGCGTGGGTCTCAGGGACGTCAAGGGCGGCGGCTCCGAGACGCCCGCGGGCTGGTTCTTCGACCGCAGCCTCATCGGGGACGTCGTCGAGGTCGTCCACAGCAACGACAAAAAGGTCGCTCCCGACAATGGCCTCGGAGGATGGAATATGGGCTGGAAGGAGTGGAAGGCGGGGAGTGCGGTGAAGTAACCGGACAGGGGGGTGAGTTGCTCGACCAACCGGCTATCTGCCGATGTTGGAACGGAATGGTGACAATCGCGCGGCGCCGACGCCCCTGGCCTTGTGGTTAATATGCGCCGGTGCGCGCGGCAGTCGCGCGGGGGAGCGGGGCCCTGCCGGGCCCGGGGAGGGGAGTACGACTTGAACGTGCGGCCGATATCGGGGGCGTCGGTTGACGCGCGCATGCGCAGGCGCAAGGGGGTGGCGGCACTCGTGGGTGTCCTGCTGCTGACGGTCACCGCGTGCGGTGGGGGCGGCGGATCGGACGCGGGGACCGGGGACGGCAAGGGCGAGGACGCCGGTTCGGCCCGGACCAAGAAGTCGCAGGCCGTCGTGACGATAGCCCCGAAGGACGGCGCGAAGTCCGTCGAGACCAGCGGCGCGCTGAAGGTCACCGCGGACAAGGGCAGGCTGACGGCCGTCGAGGTGAAGGACGCCAAGGGCAACGCGATAGCCGGGAAGATATCCGGCGACGGGGCCACCTGGACGCCGTCCACGCACCTGGCCGCCTCCACCACGTACTCGGTGCACGCGGTCGCCAAGGACTCCGAGGGCCTTCAGGTCACCGAGGAGGCCGACTTCACCACCCTGACCCCGAAGAACACCTTCGTCGGTACCTTCACGCCCGAGGACGGCTCGAAGGTCGGCGTCGGAATGCCCTTCTCGATCCGCTTCACCCGGGGCATCACCAACCCGGAGGACGTCGAGAAGGCGATCACCATCAAGACCGAGCCGGCCGTCGAGGTCGCGGGCCACTGGTTCGGCAACGACCGCCTCGACTTCCGTCCCGAGAAGTACTGGAAGGAAGGCACCGAGGTCACCGTCGACCTCAACCTCGACGGCGTCGAGGGCCGCCCCGGCGTCTACGGCGAGCAGGACAAGAAGGTCTCCTTCACCATCGGCCGCGACCAGGTCTCGGTCGTCGACGTGAAGACCAAGAAGATGAAGGTCACGCAGGACGGCAAGGTCGTCAAGACCATCCCCGTCACCACCGGCAAGCCGGGTTACGACACCTGGAACGGCCAGATGGTCATCACCGAGAAGTTCGTCGAGACCCGGATGAACGGCGACACGGTCGGCTACGAGGGCGAGTACGACATCGCGGACGTCCCGCACGCCATGCGCCTGACCAACTCCGGCACCTTCATCCACGGCAACTACTGGGGCGGCGGCGCCTTCGGCAACTACAACGCCAGCCACGGCTGCATCGGCCTGCGCGACGTCCAGGGCGCGTACGACGGCGGCACGCCGGCCGCGTGGTTCTACAACCACTCGATGATCGGCGACGTGGTGGTCGTGAAGAACTCCAACGACGCGACGGTGGCTCCGGACAACGGCCTGAACGGCTGGAACATGTCCTGGGAGAAGTGGAAGGCGTAAGGCGGGTCCTTTTCGCGCCACGGCCCCGGTGCACGGCCTCAGTGTGAGGTACGGCACCGGGGCCGTCGCCGTTAGTCGGCGTTAACCTGCTCGCATGACCGTGAATCTCGAAGTCGCCGAGGGCGTCGGCACCCTCCGCCTCGACCGCCCGCCCATGAACGCGCTGGACATCGCCACCCAGGACCGGCTCAAGGAGCTCGCCGAGGAGGCGGGGCGGCGTGACGACGTACGGGCCGTGGTGATCTACGGCGGGGAGAAGGTGTTCGCGGCGGGTGCGGACATCAAGGAGATGCAGGCCATGGACCACGCGGCGATGGTCCTGCGCGCGCGGGCCCTGCAGGAGTCGTTCACGGCGGTGGCCCGGATCCCGAAGCCGGTCGTGGCGGCCGTGACGGGCTACGCGCTCGGCGGTGGCTGCGAGTTGGCCCTGTGCGCCGACTTCCGGATCGCCGCGGACAACGCCAAGCTCGGCCAGCCGGAGATCCTGCTCGGCCTGATCCCGGGGGCGGGCGGCACCCAGCGGCTGGCCCGCCTCGTCGGCCCGTCGAAGGCGAAGGACCTGATCTTCACGGGCCGTATGGTGAAGGCGGACGAGGCCCGGGAGTTGGGCCTGGTGGACCGCGTGGTGGCGCCCGACCAGGTCTACGCCGAGGCGCACGCCTGGGCGGCGAAGCTGGCGCAGGGCCCGGCGATCGCGCTGCGTGCGGCGAAGGAGTCCATCGACACGGGCCTGGAGACGGACATCGAGACGGGCCTGGCGGTGGAACGGAACTGGTTCGCCGGTCTGTTCGCGACGGAGGACCGGGAGCGGGGGATGCGCAGCTTCGTCGAGGAGGGCCCGGGCAAGGCGAAGTTCCTCTGACGGACCCGGCAAAGTCAGGTCTGAAACCGCGCCGAATCACTTGCAATTGACGGCGTGTCTGATTCGGGTCCCTCGATGGGGCGGTTTATGGCAGCCTTAAGGCAACCTTAAGCGTGCCTTGTCGAGGGAGTCCGTCGATTGCCTCCAGCAGACCCTTCACCGCAGGTCGGACGGGCTGTGGCGGACCCTGAACTGCCACTGTCATATGCCGGTGGAGTCTTATGGAATGCCGGATTCCGGGGGGTGTATTCCGCGGGAACGGCCACGGAGGGCCCCGTCGGCGGCCATGATGGGGGCATGGCGGGGCTGGAGGGTATCGAACAGCCGCGGGGACACGGCCGTGCGTCCGCGGCACGCTGGTCGCCGGCGGTCGAGGACGAAGCTGCTGCGAAGGCGCTGGAGTTGTTCGGCAATCCGACGGAGGCGGAGGTTCCGCTCCCCTCCCGCCCCGAGTCCGCCGCCACGGCACGCAGACTGGCCCAGGTCGTCGTCCTGCGCCAGTGGGGTCTGAGCCCGAAGATGACCGAGGACGCGGTCCTGCTCGTCTCGGAACTCGTCGGCAACGCCGTCCGCCACACCGGCGCCCGCGTCTTCGGACTCCGGATGCGCCGCCGCCGTGGCTGGATCCGCATCGAGGTCCGCGACCCGTCCCGCGGACTGCCCTGTCTGATGCCGGTCCAGGAGATGGACATCAGCGGCCGGGGCCTGTTCCTGGTGGACAAGCTCTCCGACCGCTGGGGCGTGGACCTGCTGCCGCGCGGCAAGACGACGTGGTTCGAGATGCGGGTGGCGGACCGCTAGGGCCTGTTGCGAAAGTGGCGTCGTACGCGGAAAAGCCGGTGGACGGCTCGGGGCGGTTCCCCTAGCGTGTGACCGCACGCCCAAGATCAGCGGAAGGAGGCGAGCGCCATGCGTACCACACCGTTCCCGCGCTCCCCCTCCGTCGACCCGGCGTGCCCTGCCTGATTCCTGTTCGCCCGGGAGCGCGACCCAATTCCGTATCCCGGAGGAATCCATGACCGATCTGGTCATCCGCGCGCTCGACGAGCGCGACGCACATCTCTTCGACACCCTGCCCGACCCCCTGTGCGCCGCGGAGGCCTATCGGACGGTCCGCTACCGGCCCGACTGGAAGCGGGTCGCGCTGCGCGACGGCCGCGTCGTCGCCCGCGCCGCCTGGTGGGGCGGCCCCGACGACGCCGAGCCGCTGACCGCCGAGTGGTTCGACGTCGCCGACGGCGAGGAGGCGGCCGGCGCCGAGCTGCTGCGCACCGCCCCGTGGTCGGTCGGCCTGGAGATCAGGCTGCCCGTCGGCTGGCGCGACCACCCCGTCCAGCGCGCCGCCGCCGACGCCCGCTACGCGGCGGCCCGCGCGGCCGGCTTCACCTTCTTCGTCGAGCGTCTCGTCTACCGGTGGACACCGCGATGCGGGCTGCCCGTCCGCCCCGGCCGTCTGCGGTTCGCCCCCGAACCCGACGACACGGTCTTCTTCGACGCCCTGCGCCGCATCCACTCCGCGACCATGGACGCCCATGCCCGCAAGGCCATCGCCGAGGGCGGCCTCGACCTGGCCGCCCAGAAGGAGATCGACTTCTTCCGCTGGTGCCCCTCGCCCCGTCAGTGGTGGCAGGTGGCCCGCACCCCGGAGGGAGACCTGGCGGGCATCCACATCCCGGCCCACAACCCCCAGGGCCCGTGCATCGGCTTCATCGGCGTCGTGCCCGAACACCGCGGCCACGGCTACGCCTACGACCTCCTCGCCGAGTGCACGCACTTCCTCGTCGAGCACGGCGCCGAGTCCATCGCCGCCGCCACGGACCAGGCCAACACCCCCATGGCCGCGCACTTCGCCAAGGCCGGCTATCCCGTCGTAGGCGAACGCACCCACTTCGACGCCCCGGTGACGAGCCGGCCCGCGAGCTGAGCGAACGCGCGTGACGGAGGCGCGGACGGGGTCCGGCGGCGACGCTGCCGGGCCCCGTCCGCGCCACCGCCCCCGTGGGTTCCGCATCGGCGACCCGCACGGGCCGCTTATCGGGTGAATCATGCGTTTTTCGATGCAATGCTCATTAAATGGTCCGGTGAACCTGATGCACCGCACCCTCCTCGCCGGCGTCGGCCTCCTCGCGCTCGCCGCCTGCGGCACCGAGTCCGCCAAGGACAAGGACCGGGTCGTCGAGTCCCGCGACGGCACCCAGGCCGCCGTGCCCGCCCCGGCGAAGCAGCGGCCCGTCGACGGACTGCCCGGCATGCCACCCGTCCTCGATCCGAAGGACGTCTACGCCGCCGACCGCCCCAACAAGCTCTCCCCGGTCGTCAAGGACTTCCCGTCCCGCGTCTACGTCCCCAACACCGAGTCGGACACCGTCTCCGTCATCGACCCCAAGACGTACGAGATCATCGAGACCATCCCCGTGGGCCGCCAGCCCCAGCACGTCGTCCCCTCCTGGGACCTGAAGACGCTCTGGGTCAACAACAACCGCGGCCACACCCTCACCCCCATCGACCCCAAGACCGGCAAGGCGGGCAAGGAGGTGAAGGTCCACGACCCGTACAACCTCTACTTCACGCCCAACGGCAAGTACGCCGTCGTCATGGCCTCCCTCGACCGCGAACTCGTCTTCCGTGACCCCCACACCATGAAGCGGCTCAAGACCGAGCCGGTCACCTGCTACGGCGTCAACCACGCCGACTTCTCCCTCGACGGCCGGTACTTCATCGTCTCCTGCGAGTTCAGCGGGGAACTGCTCAAGGTCGACACGGAGAAGATGAAGGTCGTCGGGCAGCAGAAGCTGCCGTTCGACGGGGCCATGCCGCAGGACGTGAAGGTGTCTCCCGACGGCAAGCGGTTCTACATCGCCGACATGATGGCCCACGGCATGTGGGTGCTGGACGGCGACAGGTTCGACGAGCCGAAGCTCCTGCACACCGGGAAGGGCTGCCACGGCCTGTACGTCAGCCGCGACTCACGCGAGATGTACGTCTCCAACCGCGGCGAGGGCAGCGTCTCCGTCTTCGACTTCACCAAGAACAAGCTCACCAAGAAATGGCACCTCCCCGACGGCGGCAGCCCCGACATGGGCGGCGTCTCCGCCGACGGCAAGGTGCTGTGGCTCTCGGGGCGCTACGACGCCGAGGTGTACGCCATCGACACCCGCACCGGGAAACAGCTCGCCCGCATCCCAGTCGGCAGCGGCCCGCACGGGCTCGCGGTCTACCCGCAGCCGGGCCGCTACTCCCTGGGTCACACGGGCGTTTTCCGTTAGCCCAGGGGCAGTTGACCGGCGGTCAGCGGACACGCCGCCATACGGGTGAGTTCCACGGCCCGCCGCCGCGGGGCCGGAATCGTGATCCCCATGATCACAACTCGCCTGCGGCGGCGGGCCGCTGCCGCCGTCCTGTCCCTCGCGGCCGTCCTCGCGACGACGGCCGCCACGGCTCCCACGACCGCCCCCGCCCTGGCCTCGGCACCCGCCACCGCCGCCAAGGCCGCCGCGCCCGCCCCGGCGGCCTGTCCCGTCCAGTACGACGACAAGATCAAGGCCGCCGTCGACCGCCGCGTCGACGTCGAGCGCATCACCCCCGACCCGGCGTGGCGCACCACGTGCGGCACGCTCTACCGGGCCGACGGGCGGGGCCCGCAGATCGTCTTCGAGGAGGGCTTCAAGCCCAGGGACGTGGTGAACGGGCAGTACGACCTGGAGCAGTACGTCCTGGTCAACCAGCCCTCCCCGTTCGTGTCCACGACCTACGACCACGACCTGTACAAGAAGTGGTGGAAGTCGGGCTGGAACTACTACATCGACGCCCCCGGCGGCATCGACGTCAACAAGACCATCGGCGACACCCACACATGGGCCGACCAGGTGGAGGTCGCCTTCCCCGGCGGAATCGACCGGAAGTACATCATCGGCGTCTGCCCGGTGAACAAGACGACCAAGGTCGAGATCATGAGCGGCTGCCAGAGCAACCCGCACTTCGAGTCCTGGCACTGACGCCCCTACCGGGCGCGCAGCAGCAGCTCCGCGCCCACCGGCCGGTACCCGGCCGCCTGGAACGCCCGCACACTGCGGGCGTTCCCGGGCGCGACCTGCGCCCACAGCGGCTCGGTGACGAGATGCCGGGCGGCGGTCACCAGCAGCCGTCCCAGCCCCCGGCGCCGCACGTTCGCGTCCACCTCGACCGAGACCTCCAGCCGCCCGGCGACCCCGCGTCCCATCACGAGCACCGCGCCCTCCGTCGTCCAGGCGCGCACGTCGTCGCGACGCCCGCGGGCGTACCCGATCCGGGCGCGGCGGGCGTCCTCGGCCTCCCCGGACATCTCGCTCGACGCGTCCCTCGACGCCTCCCTCGGCAGCTCCCTCAGCGCGAGCGGCGGCTCACCCGGCAGTGGGGAGCCGACGAGGACCGCATCGATGGTCTCGGCCGTACGTTCCGTCCGCTCCATGAGGGCCGCCAGGAAGCGCGGGTGCATCGGAGCGGCGAGCGCGTCGCAGTCCACGCCCCGCAGGGTCTCGTACACCCACCCGGGATCCTCGTCGGTGAAGACGACGGCGTGCGCGGTGAAGGCGATCACGCCCGCGTCCCGGTGGGAGGGCTGGGGCACGAGGGTCGTACGGCCGTCCTCGGGCGGGAAGACGCCCCGCGCCGCCGCGTCCAGAATGTCCCGCAGGTTGTCCATCCCTACCGCTCCTCCGTGTTCCCCGAGTCCGCACCGCCCGGTGGTCGCCGTACGGGAGGTGCGGGCGGGCAGTTAATCTGACCTGCGGCAGCAAGCCAGCACAACACCACAGACGCGAGCAGACGCGAGTAAAGGGGCGGACCGGTGGCGCACATCGACATCGAGGAAGCACGTAAGCAGTTCGAGCGGATCGATGCGGACGGTGACGGCACCATCACCGCCGCCGAGTTCAAGTCCGCCCTGGCCCAGGGCGGCGACTGGAACGTCACCGAGGCGGTCGCCGAGGCGATCATCAGGAGCCGTGACCTGAACGGCGACAAGCTCCTGTCGTTCGACGAGTTCTGGGCCTTCCTGAACAAGTGACGCCCGGGGAAGGGGCGTCCGGCCTGCCTCGCGCGGGCCCGGGCGCCCCTTCTTCGTGTCCGGCGCCGGGCGCCGCCTTGGACCGTCAGGCGTTCTCGGCCCACTCGCGCAGTGCCGCCTTGCTGGGGAAGTCGGCCACGTTCTTGTCCAGCGGGTCGTCCGTGTACTGGTGGAAGCGCCACTTGGCCCTGATCCTGGGCTTGCCGGCCGTCACGTAGTCGGCGATCCAGAGACCGTCGCCGGCGTAGGACGTGGTGTCCACGTTGAGCCAGTAGTTCCGGTTGCAGTACAGAACGACCGGATTGTTGGGTCGCTTCTCCTTCACCTTCCGGATGAAGAGGTCCTTCTCCGCGTTGCTCGCGTGCGTGCCGTCGCTCGTCGTCTCCCAGTCCACGGCGAGGATGTCGCCCGCCTTCTCGGGGGCGTGTCTGACGAAGTAGTCCGCCTGGGCCGACAGGTTTCCGGGCCACAGGAAGTGGTAGAAGCCGACGACCAGGCCGGCGTCGCGGGCGCGCTTGGTCTGGGCGGCGAGCTTGGGGTTGAGGTACGAGCGGCCCTCCGTGGCCTTGATGAAGACGAAGGAGATGCCGTCGGTGTCGTAGGACGAGGACTGGTACGCACTCACGTCGATGCCGCGCAGCATGGGGGGACTCCCTGAAGTGCTGGTGGGGGGCGAGGAGTTGGGTTTGGTGTATGCCCCACCTTGACATGGCTGACGCGTCCCTGACGGGGAATTGTCAACATTCGCACCCGTTCACGGTGAGCTTGCCGCGCTGTGCGCCGGGCTCACCGTGAACGGGTGGGGGATCGACTGCCGAGAGCTCGTCGGTCAGCGGGGTTGGGTCAGTTGAGCGGCGAGGAGGTGGGAGTCGAGCAGGGCGGTGTCCGTGGTGCGGGCGGCTTTGGCGTAGCCGGCGAGCATGCGTTTGGTCAGCAGGAGGGCCTGGGGGGAGCGTCGGGCGAGGGGCTTGGTCCAGGTGGTGATGGCTTCGTCCAGTTCGTCGAGCGGGGCGACCTTGTGCAGGAGGCCGAGGCGATGGGCGGTGTCGGCGTCGAAGTCGTCGCAGGTGAGCATGAGTTCACGGATCCGGGCGGCACCGGCCTCCGTGATCAGACGGCCCATGGCGCCACCCCAGGCGGGGGCGAGTCCGATGCCGATCTCCGGCATGCGGAAGCGGCAGCTGTCCGCGCCCGCGCGCAGGTCGCAGTAGGCGGCGAGCGCGAGGCCGGCGCCGATGACCTTGCCGTGCAGCCGGGCGATGGTGACGGCGTGGGTGTTCTCCAGTGCCTGGCACACCCGGTGGGCCTTGTCCGCGAGGCGCCGCAGCGTGGTCCCCGTGGGGTCGTCGGCCAGCGCGTCCTGGTACTCGCGTCGGTCGGCTCCCAGGCAGAAGTCGTTGCCCAGGGACGAGAGCACCAGGACGCGTATGTCGGGCTGGTCATGGAGATCGTCGAGGACGGCTATGAGCGCGTCCAGGACCGCCGCGCTCAGGACGTCGTCCTGTCCGGAGGAGTTGAGGAGGACGTGGAGGACGGAGCCGGTACGGTTGAGGGCCAGGGGGGCCGGGGCGGGGGTGGCCTCGGGGGCGTGCGCGGGTTCCGGGGCGGGGGCGGGGACGGACGCGGCGGCGGGGACGGACACGGCGGCGGGGACGGTTGTTGAGTTCATGCCAGTTCTACATCCAGGTTCAACATGCGGCGGAACGCCACCCGGGGCGCCTGCGCGGGGCGGCGGACCAGGGTGAGTCTCGGCAGACGGGCGATCATGCGGCGAAGAAGGGTCTGTGCTTCCAGCCGGGCCAGCGGGGCTCCGAGGCAGTAGTGGATGCCCCAGCTGAACGCCAGGTGGCTGGGGTTGCGGTGCGGGTCGAAGGTGTCGGGGTCGCTGAACCGGGCGGGGTCGCGGTGGGCGGCACCCACGATGAGGTGGACCATCTCGCCGGCGCTGACCTCGGTGTCCTCCAGGACGGTGTCCTGGGCGGCGACGCGGCTGATGACGTGCGTGGGAGGGTCGTAGCGCAGGGCCTCCTCCACGAACCCGGGCACGAGGTCCGGCTGTTGGGCGAGCAGGTCCCAGCGGCCGGGTTCCTCGACGAGCAGGAGCGTCGTCGTGGACAGCAGGGTCGCGGTGGTCTCCAGGGCGGCCAGCAGGACGAACAGGCTGAGGAAGTAGACCGCCTCGTCGGCCTTGTCCTGGTCCGGTTCCAGCTCGTCCCAGGTGCGTATCCACCGGGAGACGGGATCGTCGCCGGGATGCTTGCGCCTCTCGCGCACCAGGTCGAGGAAGTAGGCGCGCAGTTCGGCCATGGCGGCGTCGGAACGGGCCAGCTGGCTGGCGTTCGGGAGGAGCTCCTGGGTGAAGACCTGGTCGTGGGTCAGTTCCCGCAGCCGGGGCCAGTCGGCGCTCGGCAGTCCGAGCCAGTCGCCGATGGTGGCGACGGGGAGTTCCTCGCTCACCAACGCCGCGAAGTCGGCCTCCCCCGCGTGCAAACGTTCCTGCAGACGGTCCAGCAGCCGGTCGACCACCTGGCTGACCCGGCGGCCGATCTGGTCGATGGTGGTGCGGTCGAAGGTGCCCGCCGACCGGCGCACCCGGGTGTGTTCAGGGGGGTTGAGCGCGGGCAGGGTGCGGCTGATCTCCCGCGAGGAGGGGGCGCTCCACCGGGTGCGCGCACCCTGCCGCTCACGCCATTGGGTGTCCGGTTCGAGCCAGGTAGAGCTGCGCAGCACCTGCTCGCAGGTGGCGTAACCGGTGACGAGTAAACCGCCCCAGGGCGCGGGGCTGACTTCGCCGCGCGCCCTGAGCTCCGCGTAAATGGGGAACGGGTTGGCCTGTCCTTCAGCCGTACGAAGACGGGAGAACAGGGAGATGGCGGCGCGACGTTCCGATGTCGGAGTCGTGACACTTCCCACGATGACGGCTCCTTTCTGTCAGCCGCCATCCGTACCCCTCCGATGATTGAAACATCCAATGACACTGTGTTCTCACAGGGTTACTTACGTCACTCGCCATTCATCCAGGCTCGGAAGCGGCTGAACAGACCGCCCTTGGGGCGCGGCGCGGCATGGGCCGGCCGGCTTGCCGAGCCCGGCTGCGGGACGGCGGCGGGCGACTGCTCCGGCTGGGCGGAGGACGAGGCCGCGGGCCGGGGATTGGCCGCGGGCGGCATGGTGCGGGGGGTGTACCTGATGGGCACCGTCACCAGCGAGCGGCTCCAGGGCGTGGCCACCCATGCGAGGTCCTTGAAGGGGACGCGTATCTCGACGTCGGGCAGCCGGTTGAGCAGGGACTCCACGGCAGTGGTCGCGATCATGAACGCCGGATCCTTGGCCGGGCAGGCGTGCGGGCCGGCACCGAAGGCCAGGTGGGCCTTGGAGCTGAGCTGTTCGCGGTGCTCGGTCAGTTTGGGGTCGGTGTTGGCCGCTGCGAAGGAGATGAGGACCGGGTCGCCCGCCCGCAGGGTCCGGTCGCCCAACTCGATGTCCTGGGTGGGGTAGTGGGCCGCGTAGTTGGCGATCGGGGCGTAGTTCCACAGGGTCTTGACGACCGCGTCCTCGACCGGCATGCCGGTCGGCCAGTCGTCGCTGAGGTACAGCGCGGCGCTCGTGCCGATCGAGGCCGTCAGGGGCGCGGTTCCGCCGGAGAGCAGGGTCACGAGCTGGTGCAGCACCTCCTCGTCGGACAGCCGGGCGGAATGCACCATCAGCCGGGTGGTGAGGTCCTCGCCGGGCTGCCGGCGCTTGAGGGCGATCAGTTCGGCGAGCGCCCCGGCCAGGATCTCGTCGGCACCCGGGGTGCCCTGGAAGATGCCGCTGATCCCGACGATGACACGGTCGCCGAGCTCCGGCGGGCAGCCGAACAGGTCGCCGAAGACCAGCAGGGGCAGCGGCTGGGCGTATGCGGCCATCAACTCGGCCTGGCCGAGGGTCTCGGAGCTGAAACGGCTGATCAGGTAGTGGGCCGACTGCTGGGTCAGCCTGACGAGCCGGCTCTGGTCGACGGTGGCGAGGCTGTCCGTGACCGCCTGCCGCAGCCGGGCGTGCGCCGCGCCGTCGCTGAACAGGGCGTTGGGGCGGTAGCCCATCATGGGCAGGGCCGGACTGTCCTCCGGTACCCGCCCTTCGTTCAGGGCGTTCCAGCGGCGCGAGTCCCGCAGGAACAGGGACGGGTTCTGCAGGATGTACAGGCTCGCGTCGTAGCTGGTCACCAGCTCGACCTCGACCCCCGGGGCGATGTCGACGGGGGCGCTGGGCCCCCTCTCGCGCAGCTGGGTGTAGGTGCGTTCCGGGTCGGAGCCGAACTCGGACCCGTACAACGGGACGTTGCCGTGCGCGGGGCAACCGGCTGGTGTCCCGGCGGTCTCGAAGGGCTGTTGCATGCTGGCTCCTAGCCGAGTGAGGACAAGAGGTGCTTCACGAGGGTGATGAGTGCCTGCATCGAGGAGTCCTGGTCACGGACGTCGCAGTCGATGACCGGTGTCTCCTCGGAGATGTTGAGTGCCTCGCATACTTCGGGCAGCGGGAAGCGGTGTCTGCCGTCGAAGGTGTTGACCCCGATGACGTACGGCAGGCCGAACGCCTCGACCAGGTCCAGGATGGGGAACGTCTCCTCCAGCCGCTCGGGGTCCACCAGGACCAGCGCTCCCAGCGCTCCTTTCGACAGGCCCTCCCACATCTGTTTGAACCGTTCCTGACCGGGTGTTCCGAAGATGTAGAGGACCAGGTCCTCGCTGAGGGTCAGACGCCCGAAGTCCATCGCCACGGTCGTGGTCGTCTTGTCCGGGGTGTCGGAGAGGTCGTCGAGGCCCTCGCTGGCCTCGGTTATCTCCTCTTCGGTCTGGAGCGGCTCGATCTCGGAGACGCTTCCGATGTATGTGGTCTTCCCGACCGCGAAGTGGCCCACGACCAGGACCTTCACGGAACGGGAGACGTCGGGATCCAGATACACGGGGATTACGCTCCGGTTCGTATGCGCATCAGGCCGTCGAGCACGGCCGTCAGCAGGACGGGGTCATGGCGTTCGGCATGTGGCACCGGATTGCGCACATGGATCAGTCCGTCCTCGGCCATCTGGGCCAGCAGGATGCGCACGATGCCCAGGGGCAGATGGGTGTGGGCCGCGACCTCGGCGACCGAGAGGAAGCCGTCCGCGATCAGGTCCATGACCGCGCGGGCTTCCGGAGCCAGGGTGCGGGCCGCGGCCGAGGCACCGTCCTGGGCCGTGATCATCGTGGTGTGCTCGTACTCGCTGTCCCGGGGCAGCGCGCGTCCCCCCGCGATGATGAAGAGGGGGACTAACGGGGCCGTCAGCTCCAGCTCACTGGACGGGTCGTCATGCATCGCTGGCCCTCTCTCCGTGCGCGACCGGCTGCGAGACGAGCGCGGGCATCGCCTCACCCAGACGTGTGGTGAACTCCTCGATGTCACAGGCGTGCTCGGCGGCCGCCGCCAGGTAGGCGCCCTCACCGGCCGCGATCAGGAACACCCAGCCGTGCTGGAACTCGATGACGGTCTGGCTCCACTCGTCGTCCTGGGCCCCGCCCGCGAACGGCGCGGTCGCCCGGCTGTAGGCGTGGATGCCCGTCATGGCCGCCGAGATCGTGTCCGCGAGATCCCTGCCGACCCCCGCGCTCGCCCCGCGCGGCAGGCCGTTCGCACCGAGCAGCAGAGCGTGCAGGGCACCCGGCACCGAAGCCACCGCCTTGTCCAGCTCGGCGAGTACGGCGACGGACCTGTCCGCTTCGTCATGCTGCGCCGGACGGCTGTCCCCGGCCTGGGCCGCGTCCCCGGCGTTCACCCGCGGCGGGGCCGTGAGGTTGGTGCCCAGCCGGGCCACCAGCCGGTTCATACGGAACGAGAGCTGTTCCATGTCGACGTCGGGCTCCGCGGCGGCCGCCAGGTAGGCGCCCTGCCCGGCCCCGATCAGGAACACCCAGCCGTGCTGGAACTCGATGACGGTCTGGATCCACTGCCGGTCCCGCGAGGGTCCGGCGAAATGCGCGGTGGCCCGGCTGAGCGACTGCATCCCGGCCATGGCCGCGGAGATGGTCCGCACGTCGTGGCCGGTCAGGCCGTCCGTGGCCCCGCGCGGTATGCCGTCCGCGGACAGCACTACCGCGTGCCGTGCCCTGGGCACGTTGTCCACGATGTCCTGGACCATCCAGGACAGGTCTGTCGTACTCATGTGTTGTCCGACCCTCCGGGCGTGGGGGCGTCGAGGGAGGCCACGTCACGTGCGGTCTGCGTGCCGCGTTGCAAGGCGGCCAGGCTGCCGACGCCACGCCGGACGCTCCGCCGGGTCGGCTGTTCCGCCGGGGTGGAGGCACTGGTGGGTGACATACGTGTCCCGCGCTTCGGCAGACCGCCGGCCGTACGCGCCGGCTTGCCGGCCTCCACCGGCCGGATGCTGCTCACGGGCGCCGTCGAGGCCGGCGGCTGGGTCTCCTCCATGGTCCACAGCTCCTCGGGCAGCAGGACGACGGCCCGTACGCCGCCGTATCGGGAGACGCCGGTGACATCCACCTGGAAGCCGTACTGGCGGGCGATCAGCCCGATCACCGGGAAGCCGAACTTCGGCTGGGTGCCCAGCTGGGACAGCCGGGGGACGTCGTCACCGGACAGCAGCGCGCTCGCACGCTGCCGGTCCTCGTCGCCCATGCCGACGCCGGCGTCGTCGATGACGATGCACAGGTTCTTCTGGGCCTGGCGGAACGTGACCTCGATCGGCGCGTCCGCCTGGGAGAAACTCGCGGCGTTGTCGAGCAGTTCGGCGACGGCCAGGGCGACCGGTGCGACGGCGGAGGCCTTCAGCGCGATGCCGCTCGGCTGCATGATCTCGACCCGCTGGAAGTTGCGGATCTGGCTCTGGGCGCTGCGGACGACGTCGTAGACGCTGGCGGGCTGGCTGCGGCGGCCCAGCGGAGCGCCGCACATGACCGCGATGCCCTGGGCCTTGCGGGCCATCTGGGCGTTGGCATGGGTGATGTCCATCAGGTCGGCGAGGACGGGGTGGCCTCCGTACTCGCGCTGGACACCGTCCAACAGCATCGTCTGCTCGGCCGCGAGGCTCTGCAGGAAGCGGGCGGCCCCCTTCAGGACCGCCTTGGTGTTCTCCTCGGCGGCCTGCCCCGCTTCGCGGATGACCTCGTTCTGTTCGTCCCGGAGCCTGGTCAACTCCGCGTGGGCGCGGCCGAGTTCCTCCTCGCTGTATCGCAGCCGCGCCTCCAGCGCGGCCTCGGACTCCCTCTTCTTCTTGCTCAGGCCTCTGCTGCGGAGCACGAGTGCCACGACCGCGGCTATGGCTATCACCGCTATCGCAGCCAGGCACCAAAGAAGCGCGTATTGAGTCATGGAAACCTTTCCCGGCGCGTGGCATGCGGGCGCCAACGAGTACGCCTCGCAAGGATCCGCAACCCGTCCAGGGGACTGCGCGGCGGATTGGGTGAGAGCTCACCGCGCTCAGGTGCTGAGCCTGAGCAAAAGTGGATCAAGGTCGCAGACGGCGGAATGCTATCACCGTCAACCGCGGGGCCGGAGGTCACTCCTCCGCTTGACCCGGTCAACAGGTCTGAAATTGTGCGCTGTTGACGTGGACTGGCCAAGAGGCCCTCTCGGTCGAGAGATCTGGCGAGGCCCTGCCGACGAGGAGGGGGGAGCCGGCCTCAGGTGTCCGAAGGCCGCGCCCGGAGCTGTGGCTGCCGGCCGAGGAGTTCGGCCAGCCCCTGTCGGGTCGTGGCGAGTACCACCCGGTCCTGGGGCCGCAGGACGTATCCGGGGTGGAGTTCCCATACGAGTCCGGCGGGGCGGTCGGTGCCGTCGTGCGCCGGGGTGGCGGCGAGGTCGGGCAGCCGCTCGCCCGGTGCCGCGGTGTCCAGGGCGATGACGCGCCAGGCCCCGGGCCGGAACGACTCGGCGATGGTGCGCCCTTCGAGCTGTGGATGTCCGGCGACGTCGAGGGCGGCGAAAAGCAGCACACGGCGTTCGACCGGGATGGCGCCCAGGATCTGGCGGCCCATCATGGCTCCGGCGAAGGCCGGGGCCGCGAGGGTGGAAACGCTGCGGCTGCGGGTCAGGGCGCGGGGGTGGGCGGCGCGCAGGGTGCGGTAGACGGCTGCGGCGAATTCGTCGTCGTACAGACGCAGCGCCACCCGCAGGTCGGGCTTGACCGAGCGGGCGTACAGGGCCGCTTCCAGGTTCGTGGTGTCGTTGCTGGTCAGGGACAGCAGGGCGTGCGCGCGGTGGATCTTGGCGGCTTCCAGGACGCCCTCCTGGGTGACGTCCCCGAGGACGACCGGCATGCGCAGGCGGCGGGCGAGCGGGATGCCGCGCGCCTCGGGGTCCTCCTCCACGCAGACCACCGGGATCTCGAGCTCCCTCAGCCGGGCCAGCACGCGGGTACCCACCTTGCCGAGGCCGAGCAGGACGACATGGCCGGACAGTCCACGCGGCGGGCGGCGTAGCGCGGAGGCGGTGCGGAAGGTGCCCAACGCTTCGAGGACGGCCGCGAGCAGGACGGGCAGGAGCAGCAACCCGGCCAGGCCGGCGAGGAGTTGGAGCACCTGGCGGGCGGTGGGCTTGTCGAGTGCCGGGTCGTTGATCGCGAAGAGGTCGAGCAGGGTGAGGTAGGCGGCGTGCAGGGGGCGGTCGTCAGTGAGCAGCCCGTTCGCGACCGCCAGGCCCAGCACACAGCCCACCAGCACGGCCAGCGACCAGCGCAGCCGGCGCGAGAACAACGAGCCCAGCGGAACCCCCCGCCCGGCCAGGCGTCCCGGCGGGGTGGCGGACCCGGTGTGCGCGACGGTTTCGAGGACCACCATGCCCTGTCCCGTGGCGGCGGCGACCGTGCCGTCGTCGGGCAGCAGCATCGGCCCCTCCTGGCCGCTGGCGTCCGAACCCTCCGCGCCCGCCGGGTCGTTGGTGGTCGACGACAGCAGCGCGAGCGTGCACAGGCCGGGATCGGCCCGCCGGCCGCGGCCCGGCGGGGTGCGCTCCACGGCGCGCAGCAGCAACCCGTCGGCCTGGACGACCTTGCTGGTACCGGCGACGGCGGTGGCCGCGAGGGCGGGGGCTGCCGTGTCGGCGTCGGACAGGATGGTGGTGGAGGTGTCCAGGGCTTGCGGATCCAGGCCGGGGACGGCGAGTGCGGCGGCCTGGTCGAGGAGTTCCTCGAGATGCTGGCCGAGCTTGCGGTTGTAGAGCCGGATGACCAGCCGCAGCCGGGGGTTGAGCCGGCGGGCCGCCAGCGCGGCGCGGATGTTGGTCTCGTCGTCGTCATGAACCAGGGCCAGCGCGGCGGCCTCCCGCACGCCCGCCTCGGCCAGGGTGGCCTCGTCGAGCACGGTGGCCTCGACCACGTGGGGTGCGCCGAGATCCCCCTCGCCACCGTTCATGACCGCCTGCACCCGGTCGAGCAGGACCGAAGCGCGCGCCCATCCAGCCGCGACACCGGTCCGTTGCGCGTTCGGGACGACGAGGGTGACCCGTTCCCGGTACACCGTGGTGAGTTCGGCGGCCAGCCGCTCGGCGAGCGCGTCGTCACCACACACGATCATGTGTCCCGGACGCGGAACTCTTCGCGTGGGCTGGGGGAACACGACCATGCCGTACGACACCTCCGGTCGGGCGAGAGGGAAGGAGCGAAGCCGCACACACCTGGCCGAGCGTGCCACGGCGAGGCCGGCCACGAACACGACGTGCCGCGCCTGGCGCCGTTGGTCAACTACCAGAAAAGGACGGGTCGTTGACCGCGGACCGGCACTGCTGCGGACTACCGCACCGACGCCGATGCCCATGACCAGCCCTCTGAATCGACGACGAGACTTCTCTCAAGATCGCCGACCATGCCTCCCGGTGAACCATTACGGAACCCTACGGGCGCTCAACGCGGCGCTGACAGGTCCTTGACGCGCACTCTTGGTGGTCCGCCCATTGCCGGACTCCAGCATAGTGTGCTGTGTATGACCTGCTGGGCGCGGTGCGGTTGGCTCCCTCAGCCGGAGCACGACGCAGGACGTCACCACCGCCACCGGACTGCCCGCCTTCGCCGAGTCCGGCATGGAGGGCATCGGCCGGCTCCGGGCGTGCGTTCGGCGGCGCAGCCGCACGACGATGATGAGGGCGAGCAGCACCGCCACGTTGATGGTCACGATCACGTGCCCGGACCTCCCGTTAGTCCACAACTCCCCTGCGAGCAATGGGCGACTCCTGGTGGGCGCTGAGCTGGCTGCGGGGGACGTACTTCCCGCTGTCCGTCACGGACGTCGACACCGAGGCCGGTACCGCCCAGGGCGTGCGGATGGTCTCCACGACCCACGTCACGGTGGAGCTCACCGAGGACCAGGTGGAGGCGGTCGGCCTGCCGCCCGGTCACGGCTACCAGGTCACCGGGATGCTGCTCGATTGATCTCGTCCCGCCAGGCGACGAAACTCTCGTCGGCCTTCAGCCGTGTACGTCAAGGACTTTGAGTTTCTGTCAGGATCTGCGAGTGCGGCCAGTAGCGTGTGCGGTTGAGGTGCTGCCCGGCCGCAACGATGTTCCGAAGCGCCCTCTGCTGGGCAGAGGACGTCCTCATGCAGGTGCCTGAGTGCGGCCATCATGCGCCGCCCATGACGACGGAGGAGTTGAGCACCATGTCGAACCCGCAAGGCCCGGCGATCCGGACCGATATCCCTCATTCGGCGCGGATCTGGAACTATTGGATGGGCGGCAAAGACAACTACGAGGTCGACCGCGTCATCGGCGAGTCAAGTCTGAAGATCGACCCGGATATCGCGACCATGGCTGTGCAGTCGCGCCAGTTCCTCGTCCGCGCGGTGCGCTACCTGGCTAGCGAGGCCGGGAGCCGACAGTTCCTCGACATCGGCACTGGCCTGCCCACGATGCAGAACACCCACGAGGTTGCCCAAGGCGTGGCACCGGACTCCAAGATCGTTTACGTCGACAATGACCCGTTGGTGCTCACTCACGCACGGGCGCTGTTGACCAACACCACCGATGAGGGGGTCACGAACTACATCGACTCGGACTTCCACAATCCCGAGCAGATCATCTCCGATGCCCGCAACGTCTTGAACTTCACCCAGCCGATCACGGTGATGTTCATGGGAGTGCTGGGGCACGCCCGTACCTACGACGACATGCTGCGCATCGTACGCACCGTCATGGACGCGGTGCCCTCAGGCAGCCACCTGGTCCTGTGGGACGGCACCACTGACAGCCAGGCTTACGTGACCCTCTGCGAGGAATACGCCAAGACCGGCGGGGTCCCCTACTACCCGCGCACTCAGGACGAAATCCACGCCGTCTTCGACGGCTTCGAGTTCGTCGATCCAGGCTTCGTTCCCATTACCGAATGGCGCCCCGAACCCACCCAGGTGGGTGTGAGGCGACCCATCTCCGCCTACGGTGGCGTCGCGCGCAAACCCTGACACTTTGGTGTGATCATGTGCGCCGCGACCTGATGCTGCCCGCCGTACCACAGCCGCTGCGCCCCGCGGGTTCTGTGCGGCGTCACCGCACGGTGGAGCGCACGCGGCGCATTCACGGCTCTGGGACCAGATCGTCCGGGACTCTTGGGCCGTCTCTGTCTCAATCGATCTGATCGCCGCAGGTCACAGCCCTGACCTCAGACCAGATCGTTTGAGACGGGACACGGGTCTTCGGCCTCGCCTGGCCTGGCCTGTCTCTGGCGCGTTCGCTTCACCTGCGTGCGAACGGTCGTGCAGCGATACGGCGAGAATGCTCCTCATGCAGAACAACGACGAGGACACAGAGCCAGTGGACGAGACGCGATTGTCCGACGAGGAGGCTGAGGAGCTCTCCAAGCTGGTGAGTGACCTGACGGGGCTGATGGTCTCGGTGAAGGTCGAGGCGGAAACCCCCGTAGCGGGAGCGGCCGTCCGGTTCGCTGAGCGGATTCGCGCAGAACTCGAGCAACCGGACTGCCGCATCCAGGAAGACAACGACGGTGCAGACGCGGTGTTGGGACCGATCAGCGGGGACGCCGACGACCCCGGGCCCGCGTTGAGAGCCGCGATGACCGCTCTCGGTGGCAACTGGGGGGATGTCACCGTCACGACGAACATCGCGGGACCTGTGCACTACGTCGTCCGCGCCGCCGAACAGAGCCCGGACAAGGCCGGTGCCACACGGATCCATCTATGGGCGGCAAGCGCATGGGCACTCGTCCGCTACGCCGAAGAACACTCGTAAGCTCCTGCGCGCCGTGCCATGACAGGCAGCACGCTGACCAGCGGCGGGCCCGGTCCAACTTCGGTGGCAAACGGTCCAGGTTCACCGTCACAGACACTGCGGCTCGGTGGGACGCCCTCCGTTGGGAGGAGATCGGCGCCCTACGGGTGCAGGCCGACGCGATGACGGTGGCGGTGGTGGAACTGCAGGGCGTGGCCGCCGCCAACCGCCTGCTGTGGGAAGGCTCGGCTGAGCGCGCACGGTCGTTCCTGCTGGCCACGCTCGCATTCTTCGGCGGCGCTGCCCAAGCCCGGATCGCCGCCGCCACTGAGCAACTGCTGGGCGCCTGTGGGGACGTGGAGAACACCGAGCGCCTGGAGGCGGCCCTGGAAGCGTTCGGGCAGGCCGTCCGTGCGTCACCGCCCCGCGACTGTCCTGGTGGGCGCGGCGCCGGGCGGCGCGGGCGGCCTCGTAGGATGCGAAAGCGCCCTGTCCCCGGCACCTGGAAGACACCGCGGGATTTGCCGACAGAATCCGCTCCGTCCGGGGCGTCACGCGCGTTGGCGGCCGTACCGGCGTTGTCCGTCGGCGGCGTCGAGTCGCACGGAGGGAGTGGGGGGCGATGCGGTGCGGTATCTCTGTGCGCCATGGTGGACTTCCTCGGTCGGTCGAAGTCGGCTCCATGCCTCGATTGGGTAAAGGGTCAGGGTGGGAGTCGTCGCGTCACCGTCACCTTTGCATAGCCTGAAGGTGGGGGAGGGGCGCCTGGGCAGGGCGGCTCTCCAGTGTTGTGACACCGCTGGAGTACGCCATGACCGCGAAGAAGCCGCCATCGAGCTCAAGGGTGTTGTCGGGCATGCCGGTCATGGCGATGGCAGGCGTCGCGGTCGTGGACGTGGTGGCCGGGCCGGGGGTGGGGCTGTTGCCCCTGGTGTCGCTCGGGCCCGCCTTCGCCAGCCTGCTCGGCGGATGGCGCCGCACCGCCCTGATCGGCGTGGCGGCGCTGCTGCTGTGCGTGGGGCTCGGCCTCTACAACGGGTTGTTCCAGGAACGCCGGGGCTTCGCGGCCATGGGGTCGGTGGCGGGCGTGACCGGCATCGGTATCGCGGCGGCCGTGATGCGCTCGCGCCGGGAGGCGGAGCTGGCCAGTGTGCGATCGATCGCGGAGGTCGCGCAGCGGGTGCTGCTGCGGCCGGTCCCGCTGACCGCGGGCCCGCTCCAGGCGGCGGTGTCGTACACCTCGGCTGTCGCCGAGGCGCGCATCGGCGGCGACCTGTACGAGGTGGTGGCCTCCCCGCACGGCATCCGCGTGATCGTCGGGGATGTGCAGGGCAAGGGGCTGGCCGCGGTGGAGACGGCCGCCGTGGTGCTCGGCGCCTTCCGGGAGGCCGCCCACGACGAGCCGGACCTGGTGGGGCTCGGCGAGCGCCTGGAACGCAGTGTGGCCCGGGAGTTGGAGGGAGAGAAGTTCGTCACCGCGATCCTCGTGGAGATCGGCTCGGACCAGGAGGCGGTCCTCCTCAACTACGGCCACCCTGCCCCGATGCTCGTACGCCGTGACGGCGGTGCCGACTTCCCGCAGCCGCCCTCCTATTCCCTCCCGCTGGGCCTGGGCGCCCACGGCGGTGAGGGTCCCAAGCCCTACCGGGTGGGTTTCGTGCCGGGGGAGCAACTGCTGCTCTACACCGACGGGGTCACCGAGGCCCGTGACGAGACCGGCCGCTTCTATCCGCTCGACGAGCGCGCGCACCTGCTGAAGGATCCCGACGCGCACCGCGCGTTGGAGGCGCTGCGTGAGGACCTGGTCCAGCATGCCGCCGGGCCGCACCATGACGACGCCGCGATGCTCCTGTTGCGCTATCACGGCCATGAACACGGTCATGAACACGGCCATGAACACGGTCATGAGGAAGGAAAATCTGGCCCCACCGGGTGAGTGAGCAGGGAGTTCGGCACGGTAGAAAGGACGCATGCCGGAGCGAGAGACGCCTCCAGGGGCCACGGACGATGTCGATGCGGTCACCCGGGCGGTGCTGACCGCGTCGCGCCTGCTGGTGGCGGTCTCGGCCCGGTCGCTGGCCGAGGTCGAGGAACGGGTGACACTGCCGCAGTTCCGCATGCTGGTGGTGCTGTCCACGCGCGGGGCCACCAAGCTGGTTGCGCTCGCCGACCTGTTGCAGGTGGCGCCGTCCACGGCGATGCGGATGGTCGACCGGCTGATCGCGGCCGGGCTCGCCGACCGCAAGGCGAACCCCGACAACCGCCGCGAGACCCTGCTGCAGCTCACCGAGGAGGGACGGCGCACGGTCGCGGACGTCACCGCCCGGCGCCGCGCGGAGATCGCCGCGATCGTCGAACGGCTCACGCCGACGCAGCGGCTGGCGCTCATCGAGGCCCTCGCTGCTTTCAACGAGGCCGGGGGAGAGCCCCTCGCCCCGGTGTTGGACGCTGCGGAACCGCACCCGCTCGGCTGGGCGGTCGACGTCCCTGTGGCGCGTGACGCCTGACGCGGTGTCGGCCACTGTTCTGGGCGTCACTTCTCCGCGGCCCGCACGTTTTGCATAATGCAAGGGAATGGTGAAAGCGGCCTGCTGCCCGATCCCGGCAATAGTGGCCGCACCTGTGTGTCCTGCTCCGGGCAGTGCGGATGATCCGCCCGTGGCGGCAGGATGCGAGGCGTAGCCGGGACACGGAACGACGCTTGGGGTGGACATGCGCATGCGCCGACCGCGCCGCCCCCTGCCCGCGTCCGAGCCCGACCTGATGGCGCATCTGCGCTCCACGGTCTGGGGTCCGGCGGAGTTCGTCGGCCTGCCGCCGTGGTGGCTGGTCGGTGAGGGGCTCCTCGCCGGAGTTCTCGGAGTGGGGGCCATCGTCGGCGTCACGGTCGCCGGCGCCTGGTACGGGCTGCCCGTGCTGGCGCAAGGCACGGCCGGTCTGGTCTGCGCGGCAGCGCTCGTCCTCTATCTCGCCCTGGTGCGGGCAGGCCGGGCCCTGATCGGTCTCGTCGCCCTGCTCGGTGTGTGCCTGGCGCTCCAGGCGCCGCAGGCGGCCGCGGGCCTGGTGCTGGCGGAGCGGGGACGGGTGGAGTCCGCGGTGGTGACGTCGGTCGAGGGTGGCCCGGCGGCCGTGTCCAGCCGCGGCCGCTACCTGTGCTCGGTGGCCGGCCGAGACGGTGTGCAGTTGAAGGTGCGTATCTGGCGCGGCTGCGGACAGACCACCCGGGCCGGCGACGCGCTGGCCGTCGTGTACGACCCCGAGGGGCGGGTGCCGCCGCGCGGTGTGGAGCCGGGAGCGCCCGCAGGCGGGCCTTTGCGGGCCCTTGGCGGCTGGGCCGCAGCCCTGGCCGCCGGCTGCCTGGTCGCGGTCGTACGCTCCTACCGTCTGACCCACACCGCACGAGCCCTGCACCGAGACACGGCGACACCTCCTCCCTGGCATTCGGCCGGAGGTCGGTGAGGGGGTCAAGCGAGGAGGCGTTCACGTCCAGATCCGGGCGCGGCGTGAGGGCCACGACCGGGGGCCCCGGCTCGGGTGGCGGGCGGAGCAAGCCCCTTTTGGCGCCGCTCACGCGGCCGCGTGTACCGCGCGAAGGACGCTTTGAGGGCTGAGCCAGCCGACCGGCCTGCCGTACGCCGGGTCGAGGACCGGAACCCCGGTGCCCGCTGTCCAGAGCAAGGTGTGCAGCGCCTGCGCGAGGGGCTGGTCGATCGTGACGGGTGCGGGCATCTCGGTGAGCTGTCCCACCACCGCCGGGCCTGTGTCCGGCTGCTCCGCCAGCACTTCGGCGATGGCCTGGGCGGTGACGACACCCACGTAACGCCCCGAGGCGTCGACCACCGGCAGGGCCCCGTACCGACCCCGTACCGGACAGGATCAACAGGTCAGCGGCGTCCGCGAGTTCGGTCGACGCCGGCAGCGGCGAGGGCAGGGGTCCATGACGGAGCCCACCTGCTGGGTGCCGATCCGGGCGCCGCCTGCGGGGCCTTCGAGGTCCGCAGCGTGACGTTCCCTCAGCACTCGATGATGTTGACCGCCAGCCCGCCCCGCGCCGTCTCCTTGTACTTCACCGACATGTCGGCGCCCGTGTCCTTCATCGTCTTGATGACCTTGTCCAGGGACACTTTGTGCGAGCCGTCCCCCCGCATCGCCATCCGCGCCGCCGTGACCGCCTTCACCGCGGCCATGCCGTTGCGCTCGATGCAGGGGATCTGGACGAGGCCGCCGACCGGGTCGCAGGTCAGGCCGAGGTTGTGTTCCATGCCGATCTCGGCGGCGTTCTCGACCTGTTCCGGGGAGCCGCCGAGCACCTCCGCCAGCGCGCCCGCCGCCATCGAGCAGGCCGAGCCCACCTCGCCCTGGCAGCCGACCTCGGCGCCGGAGATGGACGCGTTCTCCTTGAAGAGCATGCCGATGGCGCCGGCGGCCAGCAGGAAGCGGACCACCCCGTCTTCCTTCTCTCCCTCGGAGGCCCCGCCGGCCGCGAAGTTGATGTAGTAGTGGAGCACGGCGGGGATGATGCCCGCCGCCCCGTTGGTCGGGGCGGTGACGACGCGGCCGCCCGCCGCGTTCTCCTCGTTGACCGCCATCGCGTAGAGCGTGATCCACTCCATCGCGTGCGCCAACGGGTCGCCCTCCGCCCGGAGCTGGCGGGCCGACATCGCGGCCCGGCGGCGGACCTTCAGGCCACCCGGCAGGATGCCCTCACGGGACATGCCGCGCGCCACGCACGCCTGCATCACCCGCCAGATCTCCAGCAGGCCCGCGCGGATCTCCTCCTCGGTGCGCCAGGCCCGCTCGTTCTCCAGCATCAGCGAGGAGATCGACAGGCCGGTCTCCTCCGTCAGGCGCAGCAGCTCGTCGCCCGTGCGGAAGGGGTACTTCAGCACCGTGTCGTCGAGCTTGATCCGGTCCGCGCCGACCGCGTCCTCGTCGACGACGAAGCCGCCGCCGACCGAGTAGTACGTCTTCGACAGCAGTTCCGCCCCGGAGGCGTCGTACGCCCACAGGGTCATGCCGTTCGCGTGGTAGGGGAGTGCCTTGCGGCGGTGCAGGACCAGGTCGTCGTCGAAGGAGAACGGGACCTCGTGGTCACCGAGCAACCGGATCCGGCCCGCCGCCCTGATGGCCTCGACGCGCTCGTCCGCCGTCTCCACGTCCACCGTCCGCGGCGAGTCCCCCTCCAGGCCCAGCAGCACCGCCTTCGGTGTGCCGTGGCCGTGTCCGGTCGCGCCGAGCGAGCCGTACAGCTCGCAGCGGACGGACGCCACGGAGGACAGCAGGTCCTCGTTGCGCAGGCGCCGCGCGAACATGCGGGCCGCGCGCATCGGGCCGACCGTGTGGGAGCTGGACGGGCCGATGCCGATCGAGAACAGGTCGAAGACCGAGATGGCCACGGGGGGACTCCTCAATAGCGGGGTGGTGCAGAAGGTTCTGCGGGGTGCCCCGCTCGCTCACTGACCAGTGTGCGGGACACCCCACAAAAAGGGACTACTTGTTCAGACCGGGGTACAGCGGGTGCTTGTCGGCCAGCGCCTTGACCCGGGCCTTGAGCGCCGCGGCGTCGTAGGACGGCTTGAGCGTCTCGGCGATGACGTCGGCGACCTCGGCGAAGTCCTCGGCGGTGAAGCCGCGGGTCGCCAGGGCGGGCGTACCGATGCGCAGGCCCGAGGTCACCATCGGCGGGCGCGGGTCGTTCGGGACGGCGTTGCGGTTGACCGTGATACCGACCTCGTGGAGGCGGTCCTCGGCCTGCCGGCCGTCCAGCTCGGACTCGCGCAGGTCGACCAGGACCAGGTGCACGTCCGTGCCGCCCGACAGGACGTTGACGCCGGTCTCACGGGCGTCGGCGGCGGTCAGGCGCTCGGCGAGGATCTTCGCGCCCTCGACCGTCCGGCGCTGGCGCTCCTTGAACTCCTCGCTCGCCGCGACCTTGAAGGAGACCGCCTTGGCCGCGATCACGTGCTCCAGGGGGCCGCCCTGGAAGCCCGGGAAGACGGAGGAGTTCAGCTTCTTCGCGAAGTCCTTCTTCGCGAGGATGATGCCGCCGCGCGGGCCGCCCAGTGTCTTGTGCGTCGTGGACGTCACCACGTCTGCGTACTCCACCGGGTTCGGGTGCAGCCCCGCCGCGACCAGACCCGCGAAGTGCGCCATGTCGACCCACAGGCACGCCTCGACCTCGTCGGCGATCCGCCGGAACTCGGCGAAGTCCAGCTGCCGCGGGTACGCCGACCACCCGGCGATGATCACCTTCGGCCGGTGCTCCTTGGCGAGCCGCTCCAGCTCGGCCATGTCGACCAGGCCGGTCTCGGTGTCCACGTGGTACGCGACCACGTCGAACTGCTTGCCGGAGAAGTTCAGCCGCATGCCGTGGGTGAGGTGGCCGCCGTGCGCCAGGTCCAGGCCCAGGATGGTGTCGCCGGGCTGGGCCAGGGCGAACAGGGCGGCCTGGTTGGCGGAGGCGCCCGAGTGGGGCTGGACGTTGGCGTACTCGGCGCCGAACAGCTCCTTGACCCGGTCGATGGCGATCTGCTCGGCGACGTCGACGTGCTCGCAGCCGCCGTAGTAGCGGCGGCCGGGGTAGCCCTCGGCGTACTTGTTGGTCAGGACCGAGCCCTGGGCCTCCATGACCGCGACCGGCGCGAAGTTCTCGGAGGCGATCATCTCCAGGGTGGACTGCTGGCGCTCCAGCTCGGCGTCGAGCGCGGCCGCGACGGCCGGATCGAGCTCGTGCAGGGGCGCGTTCAGAAGCGACTTGTCAGACATGGGGGCAGACATGGGTGATACGACTCCTCAGCCGGCGGTGTGGGTGTCGTACTCGTCGGCGGAGAGCAGGTCGGCCGGCTCCTCCGTGACGCGTACCTTGAACAGCCAGCCGCCCTCGAAGGGGGCGGAGTTCACCAGCGCCGGGTCGTTCACCACGTCCTCGTTGATCTCGGTGACCTCGCCGGTGACCGGGGAGTACAGGTCGGACACCGACTTGGTCGACTCCAGCTCGCCGCAGGTGTCACCCGCGGTCACGGTCGAGCCGACCTCGGGGAGCTGGGCGTAGACGACATCGCCGAGCGCGTTGGCCGCGAACTCGGTGATGCCGACCGTCGCGACGCCGTCCTCGGCGGTCGACAGCCACTCGTGCTCCTTGCTGTAGCGCAGCTGCTGGGGGTTGCTCATGGCCTGAATTCTCCTGTACGCGCGGAACGGGTGCGGAATGGGGGTCTGCTGGAAACGGGGATGAGCAGCGGAAATGTGCGCGGGGTCACGCACGGTCCGCTGCCGGGCCCCGCTGCTGGGCCAGTCTCTACTTCTGGCGCTTGTAGAACGGCAGCGCCACGACCTCGTACGGCTCGTGGCTGCCGCGGATGTCCACGCCGACCCCGGCCGTGCCCGGCTCCGAGTGTGCCGCGTCGACGTACGCCATCGCGATCGGCTTGCCCAGCGTGGGGGAGGGGGCACCGGAGGTGACCTCGCCGATGACCTCGCCGCCGGCGACGACCGCGTACCCGGCGCGCGGGACACGGCGGCCCTCGGCGACCAGGCCGACCAGGACGCGCGGCGGGTTCTGCGAGGCGCGGGAGGCGGCCTCGGCCAGCGCCTCGCGCCCGACGAAGTCGCCCTCCTTCGCGAACTTCACCACCCGGCCGAGCCCGGCGTCGAAGGGCGTGCGGGAGGTCGACAGCTCATGGCCGTACAGCGGCATGCCCGCCTCCAGCCGCAGCGTGTCCCGGCAGGACAGCCCGCAGGGGACCAGACCGACGCCCGCGCCCGCCTCGGTCAGCGCCCGCCACAGCTCGACGGCGTGCTCCGGCTTCACGAACAGCTCGAAGCCGTCCTCGCCGGTGTAGCCGGTGCGGGCGATGAGGGCGGGGACGCCTGCGACGGTGCCGGGCAGGCCGGCGTAGTACTTCAGGCCGTCGAGGTCGGCGTCGGTCAGCGACTTCAGGATGCCGGGGGACTCGGGTCCCTGGACGGCGATCAGGGCGTAGGCGTCCCGGTCGTCGCGCACCTCGGCGTCGAAGCCGGCGACCCGCTCGGTCAGCGCGTCCAGCACCACCTGGGCGTTGGAGGCGTTGGCGACGATCATGTACTCGGTCTCGGCGAGCCGGTAGACGATCAGGTCGTCGAGGATGCCGCCGTCGGCCCGGCAGATCATGGTGTAGCGGGCGCGGCCGACACCGACCGAGGCGATGTCGCCGACCAGGGAGTAGTTCAGGAAGGCGGCCGCCTGCGGGCCGGTGACGGTGATCTCGCCCATGTGCGAGAGGTCGAACAGGCCGGCCCTGGTGCGTACGGCGAGGTGCTCGTCGCGCTCGGAGCCGTAGCGCAGGGGCATGTCCCAGCCGGCGAAGTCGGTCATCGTCGCGCCGAGCGAGCGATGCACGGCATCGAGCGCGGTGTGACGGAGTTCTTCTGTACTGCTCATCGGACGGATGTCTCCCAGGGATGACGGGCGAGGTCGTTCCTCCCCATCTGTCATCGGAACCTGAGAGGTTCGCCATGATCACGCAGATCACGGCTTGCACCTTGGGTGGGGCCGCCCCCGCTGTCGAGGACGAGGGGTGCGGCCCGCTTTTCAGATGTGCCTCGCCCGCGCGGTGACGGGGCCTGAGAGATTCAAGGGAGGGACTTGCTCCTTCGGCGCCCCGGCGACGCACTGCCGGGGACTCTCCCGCGCGGATTCAAACGGCCGGTATGCAGTTGGCGCGGACATCATTGCACGCATACGGGCGACACGGCAGGGGGAACCTTCCCCGGGGCCTTCCGGAGCCGCGCACAGTGGGCCCAGAGTCGGCCACAGTGCCCTGTAGCAGGCTTGTTGCGGTAAGCGGACGAAAACAGCAGACACCGGGGATTACCTTCTCTTTACACTCGACGGGGATGGGACTCCCGACCCAATCCCATGGGGAGGACGATCACGGTGAACAGGACGACGGCGTACGCCACGACCTCGGGCCTGGCGCTGCCGAAGCAGCCCACGACTCCCGTCCGGGAGGCGTGCGACGAGCGCCCGGCACCCGTGGTCCGTGATCTGCGCGAGCGCTCCGGTCACAGTCCGCACGCCCTGATCTTCGCCCCCGAGGACCTCGTCGTGATCACCGGCCTGCCCGGCGGCGGCAAGTCCACGCTGATGCGGCGGACGGTCAAAGGCGTCCGCGTCGACTCCCAGGACACCCGGGACCGCTGGAGCGCCCGTATGCCTGGATTCGTCCCCTACGCCGTCTATCGCCCCCTGGTCCGCCTCGCGCACTACGCCGGACTGCGCCGCGCCCTGCGCTCCGGCGAGGGCGTCGTCGTGCACGACTGCGGTACGCAGGCCTGGGTGCGCGGCTGGCTGGCCCGTGCGGCCCGGCGCCGCGGCGGCACCCTGCACCTGCTGCTGCTCGACGTCGCCCCGGACACGGCCCTGGAGGGCCAGCGCGAGCGCGGCCGGGGCGTCTCCCGCTATGCCTTCCTGCGTCACCGCAGAGCGGCCGCCCGGCTGCTGCACTCGGTGGAGAGGGGCGATCTGCCCCAGGGCTGCGGCTCGGCGGTGCTGATCGACCGGGAGGCGGCGGACGTACTGCGCCGGATCGGTTTCGCGGGCTGAACGGCCCCGGTCCCGCACCGGGGGCCCCGCGCCGGCCGGCCACCGGCTAGCCTTTCGGTCCACAGACGTGGTTCACAGCAGGCGGTCAGACAGATGGACTTCCCAGCGGATCTCCCCGCGGACTTCCCGGCACAGACGCACCTCCACCCGCACGGCGGCTGGCCCGGCAACGAGCTGGAGGAGGTGCTCTCGGCCTCTCTCGGCCTGCCCTCGGCGGGCGGCCGGATCATCGAGGTGCTGGGCCGCAGCTTCGTCTGGGTCCCCCTGCCCAACGGCGGCGGACCGCACAGTGGCCCGCTCGACCTGCCCACACTGGAGATCGAGGGGCAGGCGTACGTCCCGGTCTTCAGCTCCGAGGAGCAGTTCCGCCAGGTCGTCGGCTCCCACATGTCGTACACCGTCGCCCCCGCCGTGGAGTTCGCCCGCGGCCTGCCCCCGCAGGTGGGCATCGCCGTCAACCCGGACGGCGTGGTCGGCGTCCCCCTGCCCCCGGCGGCGGTGGCCGAGCTGTGCCGGGTGGGCCGTACGCCCCTGGACGGCCTCACCTCCGGAGGCCGCGTCAAGCTCTACGAGCCCGACTGGCAGGACGACCCGATCGACTTCCTCGCGGCGGCGTCGGCCGAGTTCGCCGAGACCGGCGTGGTCACGACGGCCCGCCGCTGCCTCGCGGCGATCGAGACGGCCACCCCGGTGATGTTCATAGGCGTCGAACTCGCCCAGTGGGAAGGCGACCTGCGCGCCGCCCCCATGGACGCCCTGTCCCGCGCCCTCGGCCGCACCCCGGCCCCCTGGCCGGTCAACCTGGTCCTCCTGGACGTGGCCCAGGACCCGGTGATCGACTGGATGCGCCAGCGGGTCCGTCCCTTCTACCAGCGGGATTTCTGAGCCTCCTGAGGTGCGGCGCCCCGACAGGGGCGCGGGGCTGTGACACGAGCGGCTTCGCCGCGGGGCGCGATCGACTTCGAACGACCCGCAGCCCGCGGACCACATCAGGTCCCGAGCTCTCAACGCTTAAGCTTGTTGCGAAAACGGACTTCGCGAAGGGGCGGTTGGAACGTGAGCGCGAGCGGCACCACCTCGACCGGGCAGGTCGAGCACATGCTGCGCCAGGTGACTCCCGGGCGCTACGACGCCTACGAGGCCCTCCTGCGCGCGCTCGCGACCCCGTCCGCCGGCCAGGTCTGGATGCTGCTGTGGCACGGCCAGGCCGGCTCCCCGGACGCCCAGTACGGAAACATGGAGGTCGACGGCCACGGCTACGCCCCGTGCGTCACCTCCGCCCAGGAGCTGTCGGCCAGCGGCTGGAACCGCAGCTACGAAGTGGTCGACGCGGTCGACGTGGCCCGCACCCTCTACCCGGACCACTACGGCCTCTGGCTGAACCCGCACGCCCCGGGCGGCGGCGTCGGCATCCCCTGGCTCGACCTGCGCCGCATCGCCACCGGCCTGGACCGCCAGCCCGCCGGTCCGCTGCGCCTGTCGGAGCCCGGCATCGAGATCCCGCAGTTCTACGCCCTGCTCGCGCAGAACGCCCACCGCACCCCGGCCGTCCGCTCGCTGCGCCGCGCCTGGGTGCAGCCCGCGCTCGGGGCGCCGTATCTCGCCATCGGCCTCGACGTGTACGACACCAGCCCGCCCGCCGTGGACTCGGTGCGCTCGATGATGCTGCAGTCGATCGGCGCGGTTCCCGACGGGCTGCCGGTCTCGACCGTGGCGATGTCCGACGAGGACGACCCGGTCGCCATGTGGATGCGCGCGAGCGCCCGCCCCTTCTACGACCGCGAGGCACACGCCGCCGCCCCCGCGCAGGCTCCGGCGGCCGGCTATGGCTACCCACCGGCACAGGGCCGTTACTGATCACTCACCGGTTACCCTACTGATCAGTCAGCAGGCTGACTGTCGTAGGTCCGAAGGTCGGCGAACTTCGGTTTCACAGGCTGATCTCCGCGCGTAGATGCGATCGGAAGGTCCCGGTCCGCCCTCATACGCCCCAACTGGGGCGCGTCCGGCCGCCGTTACCCGTTGTTCGGATAACGGAACCCCTCAGACAGCATCACGGTTGCGCATCCTTTCCCCGTCAACTCTGGCAACAGATCGCCAAAGCGTTGAAGACTCCCGGCAAGACACGGGCCGGTCGGTCCCGTGCACGAGTTCGAAGCAACCGCTACAGCGGCAGCCAGGGGGGTCGGCAACCGCCGGCCGAGAGGGGTCAATCTCAAAGTGACGGCACCGATCGAGACCACCGGATCGCAGGCCGAAGCCCAGCCCGAGGCCGTGCTTGCGGGGGTCGAGTCCAAGAAGATCGAGGGTCGGTCTCTGGGGCAGATCGCCTGGACCCGTTTCAAGCGGGACAAGGTGGCGGTGGCGGGCGGCATCGTGGTCGTGCTGCTCGTCGTGGTGGCGGCCCTGTCCCGTCCGCTCCAGGCGATGCTGGGCCTCGACCCCAACGCCTTCCACCAGGACCTGATCGACCCCAACACCTCCCTGCCCAAGGGCGACTTCGGAGGGATGAGCTGGGACCACCCGCTGGGTGTCGAGCCGAAGTTCGGCCGGGACATCCTCGCGCGCATCCTGGAGGGCTCCTGGGTCTCCCTGGTCGTCGCCTTCGGTGCGACGCTGCTGTCCGTCGCCATCGGCACCGTGATGGGTCTGGTCGCCGGCTACTACGGCGGACGGGTCGACACCGTCGTCAGCCGGCTCATGGACACCTTCCTCGCGTTCCCGCTGCTCCTCTTCGCCATCGCCATCTCCGCCACGCTCCAGGGCGGTGCCTTCGGCCTCGAAGGGCTGCCCCTGCACATCTCGGTGCTGATCTTCGTCATCGGGTTCTTCAACTGGCCGTACATGGGGCGCATCGTGCGCGGTCAGACCCTGGCGCTGCGCGAGCGGGAGTTCGTCGACGCCTCCCGGGGGATGGGGGCCGGCGGCCCGTACATCCTCTTCAAGGAACTGCTGCCCAACCTCGTCGCGCCGATCATCGTCTACTCGACGCTGCTCATCCCGACGAACATCATCTTCGAAGCCTCGCTGAGCTTCCTCGGCGTGGGTATCCAGCCTCCCCAGGCGTCCTGGGGAGGGATGCTCAACCAAGCCGTCGACTTCTTCGAGGTCGACCCGCAGTACATGATCGTTCCCGGCCTCGCGATCTTCATCACGGTGCTGGCCTTCAACCTGCTCGGTGACGGCCTCCGGGACGCACTCGACCCCCGCAGCCGCTGACGTCCGCGGCGCCCGGCTGCGACCCGACGTCCCACGCAAGTGTCCACCTACGAAGGGGAATCCGACCATCATGCGAAGGTCAGTAATGGCCGCAGTTGCGGTCGCCAGCAGCGCCGGCCTGCTTCTGGCGGGCTGCAGCAAGGCCGATGACGGCAAAGACACGCCCGAGGGCGCCGGCGCCAACGCCGCGACCAAGGACGTCGTGAACGCGTCCACGCACAAGGGTGGCACGGTCACCTACGCGAGTGCCGACGCGCCGGAGTCCCTGGACCCGGGCAACATGTACTACGCCTACGGCTACAACTTCAGCCGCCTCTACGCGCGTCCGTTGATGACGTTCAAGCCGGCCCCCGGTGAGGCGGGCAACGAACTCGTCCCGGACCTCGCCGAGAGCAAGGGCACGCCCAGCGACGGCGGCAAGACCTGGACGTACAAGATCCGTCAGGGCGTCAAGTACGAGGACGGGACCGCGGTCACCTCCAAGGACGTCAAGTACGCCGTGGAGCGCTCGAACTTCGCCCGTGACGTGCTCTCCCTCGGCCCCAACTACTTCCAGCAGTTGCTGAACGACCCGGACAAGTACAAGGGCCCTTACAAGGACAAGAGCGAAAAGGGTCTCTCGTCCATCGAGACCCCGGACGACCACACCATCGTCTTCAAGCTGAACAAGCCGTTCTCCGAGTTCGACTACCTGGTCAGTGCCCCGCAGACGGCCCCCGTGCCGCGGGCCAAGGACACGGGTGTGGACTACACCAAGAAGGTCGTCTCCTCCGGCTCGTACAAGTTCGAGAAGTACGAGGAGGGCAAGCAGATCGTCCTGGTCCGCAACCCTCAGTGGGACGCCAAGACGGACCCGCTGCGCAAGCAGTACCCGGACAAGATCGTGGTGAACCTCAAGGTCAACAAGGCCACGATCGACAAGGACGTGATGTCCGGGGCCACCATGATCGACATCCAGGGCACCGGTGTCGACGCGCAGACCCAGGCGCAGATCCTCAACGACAAGGCCGAGATGGCCAACACGGACAACGCCCTGGGCGGTCGCCTCATCTACACGGCGATCAACACCAAGCTGGCGCCGTTCGACAACATCGAGTGCCGTAAGGCCGTCGAGTACGCGATCGACAAGACCGCCGTGCAGACCGCGATGGGCGGACCGATCCGCGGTGACATCGCCACCACCGTCCTGCCCACCGACGTCACGGGCTACGAGAAGGCCGACCTGTACGCCACCAAGGACAGCAAGGGCGACGTGGCCAAGGCCAAGGAGCACCTGAAGGCCTGTGGCAAGGAGGGTGGCTTCAAGACCTCCATCTCCGCCCGCAGCGACCGGCAGGGCGAGGTCGACGCGGCCACCGCGATCGTCGGCGCGCTGAAGAAGGTCGGTATCCAGGCGGACATCAAGCAGTACCCGTCCGGCAAGTACTTCTCGGACTACGCGGGCGTGCCCAAGTTCAACGAGAAGAACAACGTCGGTCTGATGATGATGCAGTGGGGTGCCGACTGGCCCACGGGCTACGGCTTCCTGCAGCAGATCGTGCACGGCAAGGCCATCAGCCAGTCCGGCAACACCAACCTGTCCGAGCTGGACAACCCCGAGATCAACAAGCTGCTGGACGACGCGATCGGCAACACCGACGAGGCCGCCCGCACCAAGGCGTACACCGAGGTCGACCAGAAGGTCATGGAGCAGGCCGCCATCGTCCCGCTGACCTACTTCAAGGTCCTGCTGTACCGCTCGCCGCACGCCACCAACCTGGTGTCGACGTCCGCCTTCAGCGGTCAGTACGACTACCTCAACGTCGGCACCGCCGAGAAGTAGCCCCGGAAGGCAGGTGAAGGCATTGGCGCCCGCGGAGTTCGTCATCCGCGGGCGCCGGCGCCGGTCCTCGTGATCTCGTACATCATCCGCCGGACGATCGCGGCGTTGATCCTGCTGCTCGTCGTCACCGCGGTCACCTTCGGCATCTTCTTCATCCTGCCGAAGCTCGCCGGGCAGACCGCCGACCAGCTGGCACAGCAGTACATCGGCAAGAACCCCACACCCGAGGACATCGCGGCGGTCAAGCGGAACCTCGGTCTCGACCAGCCGGTCTACATCCAGTACTGGGAGTTCATCAAGGGGATCGTCTCCGGCGCCACATATGACCTCGGCCCCACCACGGTCCGCTGTGACGCCCCGTGCTTCGGCTACTCCTTCAAGGACCACATCGAGGTCTGGCCCCAGCTGACCGAGCGGCTGCCGGTCACCCTGTCGCTGGCCGTCGGCGCCGCCGTGATGTGGCTGGTCGGCGGTATCGCGGCCGGTGTCATCTCCGCGCTCAGGCCGGGCTCGTTCTTCGACCGGTCCGCCATGGGCGTGGCCCTCGCGGGCGTCTCCCTGCCCATGTTCTTCACCGGGCAGCTGGCCCTGCTGCTGTTCAGCTACAAGCTGGAGATCTTCGGCAGGACGTACGTCCCCTTCACCGAGAACCCCTCCCAGTGGGCGAACACCCTGTTCCTGCCGTGGTGTTCGCTGGCCCTGCTCTACTCGGCCATCTACGCCCGGCTGACCCGCTCGGGCATGCTGGAGACAATGAACGAGGACTTCATCCGAACCGCCCGGGCCAAGGGCCTGCGCGAGCGCAAGGTCGTCGTCCGGCACGGTCTGCGGGCCGCGCTGACCCCGCTGGTGACGGTCTTCGGCATGGACATCGGCCTGCTGCTCGGCGGCGCCGTCATCACCGAGACGGTGTTCTCCCTGCACGGCATCGGTGAGTACGCGGTACAGGCGATCACCGCCAACGACCTGCCCCCGATCCTCGGGGTGACCCTGCTCGCGGCGTTCTTCGTCGTCTTCATGAACCTTGTGGTGGACCTTCTGTACGCGACGATCGACCCGCGGGTGAGGCTCTCGTGACCGACCTGACCAAGACCGGGGCCGCTGTGGGCGAGCCCGCACGCGCCGGCGAGCCCCCGAGCGCCTTCCTCGAAGTGCGGGACCTCAAGGTGCACTTCCCGACCGACGACGGCCTGGTCAAGTCCGTCGACGGTCTCTCCTTCCAGCTGGAGAAGGGCAGCACCCTCGGCATCGTGGGCGAGTCCGGCTCCGGCAAGTCCGTGACCTCGCTGGCCGTCATGGGCCTGCACCGCCTGGGCAGCCGCGGCAAGAACGTGCGGATGTCCGGCGAGATCTGGCTCGACGGCAAGGAACTCGTCTCGGCGAGCCCCGACGAGGTGCGCCGTATGCGGGGCCGCGAGATGGCGATGATCTTCCAGGACCCGCTGTCCGCGATGCACCCGTACTACACGGTCGGCAACCAGATCGTCGAGGCGTACCGGGTCCACAACGACGTCGACAAGAAGACCGCCCGCAGGCGTGCGGTCGAACTCCTCGACCGCGTCGGCATCCCGGAGCCGAACAAGCGGGTGGACATGTACCCGCACGAGTTCTCCGGCGGTATGCGCCAGCGCGCCATGATCGCCATGGCGCTGGTGAACAACCCCGAACTGCTGATCGCGGACGAGCCCACGACCGCCCTGGACGTCACCGTGCAGGCGCAGATCCTCGACCTCGTCCGGGACCTGCAGAAGGAGTTCGGCTCCGCGGTCATCATCATCACGCACGACCTCGGCGTGGTCGCCGAGATCGCCGACGACATCCTCGTGATGTACGGCGGGCGATGCGTGGAGCGCGGACCGGTCGACAAGATCTTCTACGAGCCGCAGCACCCCTACACCTGGGGCCTGCTCGGCTCGATGCCGCGGATCGACCGCGCGCAGACCGACCGGCTCATCCCGGTCAAGGGGCAGCCGCCCAGCCTCATCAATGTCCCCTCGGGCTGCGCGTTCAACCCGCGCTGCCCGTACGCGGACGTCCCCAAGGGCGGGATCACCCGCACCGAGCGCCCCGAGCTGCGCGAGGTCGGCGGCAGGCACTTCACCGCGTGCCACCTGTCGCAGGAGGACCGTACGCGGATCTGGAACGAAGAGATTGCGCCGAAGCTGTGAGCGAGACTGAGACCGGAACCGGGACAGCGGCCGTGAAAGCCGGGCCGGCCGACGACGAGGCACCGCTGCTCAGGGTCGAGGGCCTGGTCAAGCACTTCCCGATCAAGAAAGGGCTGCTCCAGCGCCAGGTCGGCGCGGTCAAGGCCGTGGACGGCATCGACTTCGAGGTGCGCCGGGGCGAGACGCTCGGTGTCGTGGGCGAGTCGGGCTGCGGCAAGTCGACCATGGGCCGGCTCATCACCCGGCTGCTGGATCCGACCGGCGGGAAGATCGAGTTCGACGGCACGGACATCACGCACCTGAGCACGGGCGGCATGCGCCCGCTGCGCCGCGACATCCAGATGATCTTCCAGGACCCGTACGGCTCGCTGAACCCCCGGCACACCATCGGCAGCATCGTCTCGGCGCCGTTCCGGCTCCAGGGCGTGGAGCCCGAGGGCGGCGTCAAGAAGGAGGTCCAGCGCCTCCTCGAACTGGTGGGTCTGAGCCCCGAGCACTACAACCGCTACCCGCACGAGTTCTCCGGCGGCCAGCGTCAGCGCATCGGCATCGCCCGCGCGCTGGCCCTCAAGCCCCGGATGGTCGTGGCCGACGAGCCGGTCTCCGCGCTCGACGTGTCGATCCAGGCGCAGGTCGTCAACCTGATGGACGACCTCCAGGACGAGCTGGGCCTGACGTACGTGATCATCGCGCACGACCTGTCCGTCGTACGGCATGTCTCGGACCGTATCGCGGTGATGTACCTCGGCAAGATCGTCGAGCTCGCCGACCGGGACTCGCTGTACGCGTCGCCGATGCACCCGTACACCAAGGCCCTGCTGTCGGCGGTGCCGATCCCGGACCCGAAGCGGCGGACGCAGAGGAGCGAGCGCATCCTGCTGCGCGGCGACGTGCCCTCGCCGATCGCCCCGCCGAGCGGCTGCCGCTTCCACACGCGGTGCTGGAAGGCGACGGAGATCTGCCGCACGACGGAGCCGCCGCTGGCGGAGCTGCGGCCCGGCCAGCGGGTGGCGTGCCACCACCCGGAGGACTTCGAGGACCAGCAGCCGCAGGACACGCTGCTGCTGTCGGTGGCCAAGGAGGCCGCGGAGCTGGTGCCGGACGAGGTGTCGGGGCAGTCGGCGGCCGCTGAGGAGACGGCCGCTGAGGAGACGGCTGCTGAAGAGGCCGCGGAAGCGTCCACGCAAGCGCCCGTGAAGTCGTCGACGGAACCGTCCGCAGAGGCGTCGACGGACGAGAGCAAGTAACCGCGCTCGGGCCCCCGCCTTACATTGCAAGGCGGGGGCCTTTGACTGCGTAAGAATGTACGGGTGCTCCAGCAATTGTTCAGCCCGTCCGTCCAGCACACGCTCGACCTGATCGGCATCTTCGTCTTCGCCATCTCCGGCGCCCTGCTGGCGGTCCGCAAGAACTTCGACGTCTTCGGCATCGCCGTCCTCGCCGAGGTCACCGCCCTGGGCGGCGGGCTGTTCCGGGACGTGATCATCGGCGCCGTACCGCCGGCCGCGTTCACGGACCTGGGGTACTTCCTCACCCCGCTGCTCGCCGCGCTCCTGGTCTTCTTCCTCCACCCCCACGTGGAGCGCATCCAGACCGGCGTGAACGTCTTCGACGCGGCGGGCCTCGGCCTGTTCTGCGTGGCCGGGACGACGAAGGCGTACGACTACGGCCTCGGCCTCACCGCGTCCGCCTGCCTCGGCCTCGCGACCGCCGTGGGCGGCGGTGTGCTGCGCGACGTCCTGGCCAACGAGGTGCCGTCACTGCTGCGCTGGGACCGCGACCTGTACGCGGTCCCGGCGATCGTCGGCGCCACGATGGTCGCCCTGTGCATCCGCTACGACGCCCTGAACCCGCTGACCAGCACCCTCGCCGCCGTCACGGCCTTCGTGCTGCGGCTGCTGGCGATGCGGTTCCACTGGCGAGCTCCGCGTGCCTGGAACCGGCGGTCGACGGTGCGGGAGGAGTAGTGCCGGGTGCCATACGGGTCCGGTGTCCCGTCCCCATCACCTCCGTCAGCCAGCGGAACGCAGGCACCACCTGCGGCTTCCACAGCGCCATGGTGTGGCCGCCCGCGCTGCTCGGGATGAACACGACGTCCACGGTCGTGGGCGCCTTCGCGACCCGGTCGACGGCCATGGCCGCCTCGTACCCGTCGTTCGGCTGACCGGAGAAGTACAGCGCGACGCGCGGCGGGACGCGGGACTCCCTGAGGAGCACGTACGGGTTGTTCGCGTCCCGCAGGGCCCGAGTCCTGGCGGCGAGCGAGTTCGGTACGGCCACGGGGTCGTTGTAGCCCGACATGCTGACCGCGGCGCGGTAGCGGTCGGGGTGGGCGACGGCCAGCTTCGCCGCGCAGTGCGCGCCCGCCGAGTACCCGGCGACCGCCCAGCCGTCCGGCGCCGACTGGGCCCGGAAGTTGTCCATGACCATCCTCGGCACGTCGACGCTGAGCCAGCTGTCGGCGTTCACCTTGCCCGGGATGTTCGCGCAGCCGGTGTCCACGCCGGGCAGCAGCGAGGTGCGCGGCGAGACGATGATGAACGGCTCGATCTGCCCGCTGCGCATCAGCGGCGCCAGTTGCTGGGGTGCGTCCATCGTCCCGAACCACGCCTTCGACGAGCCCGGGTAACCCGGCAGCACCTCCACGACCGGGAACCTGTGATCGCGGTAGGCGGGCTCGTGGTACTGCGGCGGCAGCCAGACGTTGACCTCGGCGTGCACACCGGAGACCCGGCCCTCCAGCTGCGTGACGAGCACCCCGCCCTCCGCGCGCATGCCCGGCCCCTTGGCCGGCTTGAAGACCTGCCGGACCTTGGGCAGCTTCTCCAGCGCGACCCCTCCGGTGCCGCTCGATCCGAGGTCGACCGCCTCGTGCACATGGTCGCTGGTGCCGAGCAGGTCGCCCCAGTTGTCGTAGAGCTGGTTGGAGTTGTTGACCATCGTGAAGACCAGGGCGACCGCCGTGCCCTGCGCGAACAGCACCATCAGCACCCGGGCGGCGGCACGCACGACCTTCGGCCCGCGCACCCGGGACCAGAGGACCAGCGGCAGCGCGACGGCGACGACGCACAGCGCGATGAGCGTGTAGAGGAACGGGCTCCCGGTGAGACTCATGTCCTCAAAGAGGGGGAGAGCGGGCCTCGGGTTTCGGACGAGCAGGGACACTTACCGAAAAGTTGCGCACGTCTCAACACGCGTCGCTGCCGGTCCGGGCTGAAAAGCTACCGCTTAGTAGTCGCCTGTTGTACCGTTCACCCATGCCAGAAGCAGCCTCCGCCCCGACGGTCACGCGGGCCACGATCGGCGACAGCGAGTTCGACCGCGACACCGCGCTCACCCGGCGCGAGCCCGGCGTCTACGACATCGACCTCTCGGCCGGCTGGACCATCATCAGCGCCGTCAACGGGGGCTACCTGCTGGCCGTCCTCGGCCGCGCCCTCGCGGACGCCCTGCCCCACAGCGACCCGTTCACGATCTCCGCGCACTACCTGACCGCGTCCCAGCCGGGCCCGGCGGTCGTCCGCACCGACGTGGTGCGCACCGGCCGGACCCTGTCCACCGGCCAGGCATCCCTCCTCCAGTACGACGAGCAGGGCCGCGAGGTCGAGCGCATCCGCGTCCTCGCGTCCTACGGCGACCTGGACTCCCTGCCCGACGACGTCCGTACGACGGCGAAGCCGCCCGCGTTCCCGCCGATGGACCAGTGCTTCGGCCCCGAGGACGGACCCGCCCCTGTGTCCGGCAGCTCGGCGATCGCCGACCGCCTGATGCTCAAGCTCGACCCCGCCACCCTGGGCTGGGCGCTCGGCCGGCCGTCGGGCAAGGGCGAGATGCGAGCCTGGTTCGGCCTCGCGGACGGCCGCGACCCCGACCCCCTCTCGCTGCTCCTCGCGGTGGACGCCCTGCCCCCCACCGCCTTCGAGATCGGCATCTCCGGCTGGGTCCCGACGGTGGAACTGACCGTCCACGTACGCTGCCGCCCGACCCCGGGCCCCCTGCGGGTGTCGATCACGACGCGCAACCTGGCGGGCGGCTTCCTGGAGGAGGACGCGGAGGTCTGGGACAGCGCGGACCGCCTGGTGGCACAGTCGAGGCAGTTGGCGCGGGCACGGCTGAGCCGAAGCGCCCCCGGGTCGGCCCCCTGACGCCCTGACCACGGGAAGTCCGACCCCTCCTGTCGATCCCGCTGGTGCTCAAGGGGTCCTGGTCCACGCCGAGCGCGTGCGGCGCGGCGGCATCGGACCGCTCGCGGCTTCCGTACGGACGTCACCGGCCGGACCGCCGACGAGTCCCGCGCCTCGGCCATCCCGGCCATCCTGGCCGCCCGGGGCGCCCACGCGCTGCGCAAGGTGGTGGCGGCCGCCCTGCCCGCGCCGTACCGCCCGGCCGCCGAGGCGAGGTTGCGCCGCATCTTCGTCGACGCCACGCGCGGGAAGAGGCCTGGTCTCCAGGACCGGGGTCCGGTACCTGGTGGCGGACCGACGCGGGAAGCCTCAACTGGTTCCGGGCCGATCGGGGCGCAGGCGGCGACCGTGCTTCTCCGGCCGGATGGAGGTCCTGTCACCCCCGACGTGCGGGACGAACCGGCTCGGGCGGAGGCCCGGAGGGGACACGCGGGTCAGTCCAGCCAGTGCTCTCGGCCGATGCTGATCAGCCGCATCTGGCGGGTCGCGACCTGGCCGACGCGCCGCCGTTCCTCCTCCGGTGCCTCCAGGGCGTCCAGGAACAGGGAGGCCGTCATCAGCATCTGGTCGACGTAGAGGTTGGCCAGCATGAGGAGATCGTCGTCGTTCCAGCCTTCGGAAACAGGGTCCTTGGTGAGTGCGACCTTCACTTCCTCGGCGAAACGGGCCAGTTGGTCCTGGATCGCCTCCCGTACCGACTGCACCCCGCCGTGCCGCTCACGGGCGATGAAGCGGACGTGGGCCGGGTGCGTCGCGACGTGCTGGGCGATCAACCCGACGGCACGCTCTATGCGCTGGTCGCTGCCGCCGGACGAGGAGACGATCGAGCGGATCATCGGGTGCAGGCTGCCCAGCGCCTCCTCGACGAGGGCGACACCGAGATCGGCGGTGGAGCGGAAGTGCCGGTAGAAGGCCGTCGGGGCGACGCCGACCTCGCGGGTGACCTCACGCAGGCCCAGGCTGCTCAGGCTCTGCTCCTCCAGGAGTCCCAACGCCGCGTCCAGGAGGGCCTGTCGGGTCTTCTGCTTCTGGGCCTGCCGAATGCCGAGGGTGTGACTCATGCCATGCAGTTAACAACTGTTCTCTGGAATTGAAAAGTCGTGGGGCGCGCTAGACTCGGAGTCAGTGAACAACTGTTACTACAACTGTTCACCGAAATGTAACGAGAGAGATCTCGGACGGGATCTCGGAGGGGGATCCATCCCATGCTGTTCCTCGTCGCCGCGCTCCTGCTGCTGGGTGTGCTGCTCGGCACCGTCGCCCACGCGCCGCTCGGCTTCACCGCCGTCGCCGCCGCCGTGATCGCCGTCTGGCTGGGCGTCTTCGCCGCCCGCGAGCGCCATGCCCGCCGCCACTGACACCGCCGTCCGGACCGAAACCGACTCCTCAGGAGCTGACACCCATGCACCTCACCGCACCGGCCACCGCCCGCCCCGGCACCCGCGATGCCGACGGCATGGCCGTGGCGTCCTTCATCCTCGGCCTCATCGGTCTCCTCGTCTTCAACATCTTCCTCGGCCCGGTCGCCATCGCCCTGGCGGCGGTGGCCCTCTGGCGAGGCACCCACCGCAAGGGCCGCGCCTACCTGGGCATGGGTCTCGGGGTCGCCGACCTGCTGGTTCTGCTGGCCTTCATGCAGGCGGACAACACGCTGTCGTGGAGCTTCTAGCCGCGTCCGGGCGTGTCCCGACGCCAGGGGTGAAACCCTGAGGGCGCACCCACCCCGCCGCACCCGGGCCGACCTTGACACGAGGCCCCTTACCGGCGCCCTTTAGAATCGTGGCCACCATGGCTTACCTCGACCACGCCGCGACGACCCCCATGCTTCCGGAGGCGGCGGAGGCGCTGACCGCCCAGCTGAACGTCACCGGCAACGCCTCCTCCCTCCACGCGGCCGGCCGTCGCGCGAGGCGAACCGTCGAGGAGGCCCGCGAAACCCTCGCGGAAGCGCTCGGCGCCCGCCCCAGCGAGGTCGTCTTCACGTCCGGCGGCACCGAGGCCGACAACCTCGCGGTCAAGGGCCTGTACTGGTCCCGCCGCGACGCCGACCCCGCAAGGTCCCGCACCCGTGTTCTCGCCAGCCCCGTCGAACACCACGCCGTCCTCGACGCCGTCCACTGGCTCGGCGAACACGAGGGCGCCACGATCGAGTACCTTCCGGTCGACGCCCACGGCCGGGTCCACCCGGACGCCCTTCGCGAAGCCATCGCCCGCAACCCCGACGATGTCGCCCTGGCCACCGTGATGTGGGCCAACAACGAGATCGGCACCGTGATGCCGGTCCGTGAACTCGCCGACGTGGCAAGGGAGTTCGACGTCCCGCTGCACGCCGACGCCGTCCAGGCGTTCGGCCAGGTCCCCGTCGACTTCGCCGCTTCCGGCCTCGCCGCGATGACGGTCTCCGGCCACAAGATCGGAGGCCCGTACGGCATCGGTGCCCTGATCCTCGGCCGCGACCACGCCCCCGTCCCCGTCCTGCACGGCGGCGGTCAGGAGCGCCACGTCCGCTCCGGCACCCTCGACGTCCCCGCGATCGCCTCCTTCGCGGTCGCCGGCCGTCTCGCCGCCGAGCAGCGCGCATGGTTCGCCGCCGAGATCGGCGCCCTGCGCGACGCCCTGGTCGAGGCGGTCCGTACGGCCGTCCCGGACGCGATCCTCGGCGGTGACCCGGCACCCGGCGGCCGCCTCCCGGCCAACGCGCACTTCACCTTCCCGGGCTGCGAGGGCGACTCCCTGCTCCTGCTCCTGGACGCCCAGGGCATCGAGTGCTCCACCGGCTCCGCCTGCACCGCGGGCGTCGCGCAGCCCAGCCACGTCCTCCTGGCCATCGGCACCGACCCGGACCTGGCCCGCGGCACCCTCCGCTTCTCCCTCGGCCACACCTCCACGGAGGCCGACGTCGAGGCGGTCGCCAAGGCCATCGGCCCGGCGGTGGAACGGGCACGGGCGGCAGGGCTCACGTAGGGCGTGTCTGGCCCTGGCCCTGGCCCTGGTCCGCTATGCGGGCGCCGTACGCGCCGCCCGCACGAGCTTCATGTACCGGTCCCAGTCCCAGTGCTCCCCGGGATCCGTGTGATCGGTCCCCGGCACCTCCACGTGCCCGATGATGTGCTCGCGGTCGACGGGGATGTCGTAGCGCGCGCATATCCGGGCTGTCAGCCGCGCCGAGGCCTCGTACATCTCGTCCGTGAGGTCCTGGGGCCGGTCCACGAAGCCCTCGTGCTCGATGCCGATGCTGCGTTCGTTGTAATCGCGGTTGCCCGCGTGGTACGCCACGTCCAGCTCGCGGATCATCTGCGTGATGTGGCCGTCCTTGCGGACGATGTAGTGCGAGGCCGCCCCGTGCTCCGGGTCCTGGAACACCTTCACCGCACTGTCGAAGCTGCCCTGGGTGACATGGACGATCACCATGTCTATGCCGTAGTCGTCGGGGCGGTCCGCCCGCCGCCAGTTCGCGTCCGACGCCGCCACCCACCGCGCGCCGGCATAGTCGACCTCGCCGTCCTTGCGCGGCTTCTCCATGCCGGGAACCCGCCACCACAAGCGCGCGAGCTCGTCGCGGGCCAGCACGGCCGAGCCCGCCGCCGCCACCGTCCCGCCGATCAGCAACGCGCGACGCCCGACCTTCCGGTCGCCGTCCTTCGGAGCCTTCCGCTGTCCCATGTGATCGTCAACGGATACTCGTGGGTCCTGGTTCCCGCGCCCCCGTACCCTGGAAGGGTTATGACTGACACCCCGCAGCGCCCCCGCCCCCTCCGCGTCCTCGCCGCCATGTCCGGCGGGGTCGACTCCGCCGTCGCCGCCGCCCGCGCGGCCGAGGCCGGGCACGACGTGACCGGCGTCCACCTCGCGCTCTCCGCGAACCCCCAATCCTTCCGCACGGGCGCGCGGGGCTGTTGCACCATCGAGGACTCGCGCGACGCCCGCCGCGCCGCGGACGTCATCGGCATCCCGTTCTACGTGTGGGACCTCGCCGACCGCTTCCGCGAGGACGTGGTCGAGGACTTCGTCGCCGAGTACGAGGCCGGCCGCACCCCGAACCCGTGCCTGCGCTGCAACGAGAAGATCAAGTTCGCGGCCCTGCTGGACAAGGCCCTGGCCCTCGGCTTCGACGCGGTCTGCACCGGCCACTACGCCAAGGTGGTGCTGAACGAGGACGGCACGCGCGAGCTGCACCGCGCCTCCGACATGGCCAAGGACCAGTCGTACGTCCTCGGCGTCCTGGACGAGAAGCAGTTGGCGCACGCCCTGTTCCCGCTCGGCGACACGGTGACGACGAAGGACGAGATCCGCGCGGAGGCCGAGCGCCGCGGCCTCGCGGTGGCCAAGAAGCCCGACTCGCACGACATCTGCTTCATCGCCGACGGCGACACCCAGGGCTTCCTCGCCTCCCGCCTCGGCAAGGCGGAGGGCGACATCGTCGACGAGTCGGGAGCCAAGCTCGGCACCCACGAGGGCGCGTACGGCTTCACCATCGGCCAGCGCAAGGGCCTGCGCATCGGCACCCCGGCCCCCGACGGCAAGCCGCGCTACGTCCTCGACATCTCGCCGGTGGACAACACCGTGACGGTCGGCCCGGCGTCCGCCCTGGACGTCAGCGCCCTGACCGCCGTCAAGCCCCGCTGGTGCGGCGCCGCCCCGACCGGCCCCGGCACCTACACCGCCCAGCTCCGCGCCCACGGCGGCGAGAGCGAGGTGACCGCCGAGCTGATCGACGGCCGCCTGGAGGTGTCCTTCGCCGAGCCGGTCCGCGGCGTGGCCCCCGGCCAGGCGATCGTCCTGTACGACGGCACGCGCGTGGTCGGCTCGGCGACGATCGCGTCCACGGTACGGGCGATGCCCTCGGCCGTCTGAAGCGGCGCCCCGAGGCGCGGTCGACGTCGGGCACGCGCGCGTGCCCGTCCCGTCACTGCCCGAAGAACTCCAGCAGCACCGGCCCGAGGACGTCCGGCTCCACCATGTGCGTCTGCCCCTCCAGGCTCCGGTACGTCCCCTCCGGCACGGCCTCCGCGATCGCCCGCGCCGCCTCGCCCATCCACGCGGGACTCGCGTCGCCCGCGATCGCCAGCACCGGCACCGTGATCGAGGCCAGCCTCTCCACGGGCACCAGGCCGTCGCCCATCACGGCGTCGTCATGGGCGAGGCTCGGCGCGATCGTCTCCATTCCCGGCCACATGGGGGACTGACGGGCTCCCTGGATCATCTGCTCGGCCAGCCCGGTCAGGCGCAGGAACAGCTCGACCGCGTCCCCGCGACGGCCCTGGGCGAGCGCCTCGGTCAACCGCTCGGTGTACTGGGCGCGTTCCTCGGCGCCGCCTTCGTACACCGCGAACGGCACCTCGTACACCGCCACCTGACGCACCGCCAGCCCGCTCGCCGCCGCCTCCAGCGCCAGCGCCCCGCCCGAGGAGATGCCGCACAGCGCCGCCTCCCCGCCCACCGCCTCGATCAGCGCGGCGAGGTCCTCGACCTCCCGTTCCACGGCGTACGGCGCCGTGTCACCGCTCTCACCGCGCCCCCGCCGGTCGTACGCGACGACACGGAAGCGTTCCGACAGGGGCACGGCCAGTGGCGCCACGGTGCCCCCGGTGGACATCGCGCCGCTGACGAGGATCACCGCCGGACCCTCGCCCGAGATCTCGTACGCGAGGGAGGTACCGTCGCGTGAAATGGTCTTCTTGTCCATGTCTGTGGAGATTGCCGTACGGCGGTGACTTAACCGTTCAGGACACTTCGACTTCGTAGAAGCAGAGGTGGTCCTTGATCTCGGCCACGTCCGGCTTCGGGTCCGGGTACGCCCAGACGAGGTCGGCCGCGTCGGGCAGGGACCAGTAGGAGGCCGTTCCCTTGAACGGGCAGTAGGTGTGCGTGTCGGAGGGCGTCAGCAGGTCCAGTCGTACGTCCTCGGCCGGGATGTAGTACCGCGCCGGACAACCCGTCTCCCGCAGGACGAGCGGCCGGTCGCTCTCCGCCAGGACCTGGTCGCCGTGGACGACCCGTACGCGCCGTGTGCCCCGCTCGATCGTGATCGTGTGTCCGTGAGCCATGTCCGAACAGCGTGCGCGGCCCCGCGGTTCTTCCCGCGTACGGTGGCCGCATGCGAATCTGCGTCTTCCTCTCCGCCGCCGACCTCGACGACCGCTACACGCGCCCCGCGCGCGAGTTCGCGAAACTGCTGGGCAAGGGCGGGCACACGCTCGTCTGGGGCGGCTCCGACGTCGGGCTGATGAAGGTGGTCGCGGACGGGGTGCAGGAGGCGGGCGGCCGGCTCGTGGGGGTCTCCGTCCAGTTCCTGGCCGCCAAGGTCCGCCCGGGCGTCGACGAGATGGTGATCGCGAAGGACCTCGCCGAGCGCAAGAAGCTGCTCCTGGAGAAGGCCGACGCGGTGGTGATCATGGTCGGTGGCACGGGGACCCTGGACGAGGCGACGGAGATCCTGGAACTGAAGAAGCACGGCCACACGGACAAGCCCGTGGTCCTGCTCAACACCGCGGGCTTCTACGACGGCCTCAAGGAGCAGTTCCGCCGCATGGAGGACGAGGGCTTCCTGCCCCGCCCGCTGAGCGACCTGGTGTTCTTCGCGGAGGAGCCGGTGGAGGCGCTGGCCTACCTGGAGGCTGTGACATCAGCGGCTTCCGCCGAGGGCCGGGGAGCCGGGTGACCTGGCACTGATGCGAGCATGGCGGGCATGGCTACTCATGTGATCACCGGAGCGGGCTCCGGCATCGGCGCGGCCGTCGCCCGCCGTCTGCACGCGCGCGGGGACGATCTCGTCCTCCACGCGCGCGACGCGGGCCGCGCGAAGGAGCTGGCGGCGGAGTTCCCCGGGGCGAGGACGCTGGTCGGCGACCTGGCGGACCCGGACAGGCTGTCCTGGGCCTTCTCCCACCAGACGCTGCCGGACCGGGTGGACTCGCTGCTCCACATCGCCGGGGTCGTGGACCTCGGCCCGGTGGGCGACCTGACGCCGAAGTCCTGGCGCCACCAGCTCAACGTCAACCTGATCGCCCCGGCCGAGCTGACCCGCCACTTCCTGCCCCAACTCCGCGCCGCCCGCGGCCACGTGGTCTTCGTGAACTCGGGCGCCGGCCTCAACGCCCACGCCGACTGGTCCGCGTACGCGGCGTCGAAGCACGGCCTGAAGGCCCTGGCGGACTCGCTGCGCCACGAGGAGCACGCCAACGGCGTCCGGGTGACCTCCGTCTACCCCGGCCGCACGGCGAGCCCCATGCAGGCCAAGGTCCACCAGCAGGAGGGCAAGGAGTACGACCCGTCGAAGTGGATCGACCCCGAGTCGGTGGCGACGACGATCCTGATGGCCCTGGACCTGCCGAGGGACGCGGAGGTCAACGACCTGACGGTGCGGCCGGGACGTTGAATCGAGCCGGAGGGGTGAAGCCCGCGCCCGAAGGTTGCATAGGCTTCCCGCGTGAGTGAAAACAGCCCGTACACCTTCGCCCCCGCCACCGGCGTCGGGTCCATGCCGGGCGGCGACGCCCGTGAGGCCGCCAGGACCGTCACCGGCTCCCTCGAGGACTTCCCGTTCCTCGCCGAGCTGCCCGCCCGTGGCCCCGGCGCGGACATGGTCGGGCGGACCGCCGGGATGCTCGTCGAGCTGTACGCGCGCGTGGAGCCCAGCGGGTGGCGGATCGGGGACCGGCCGGGGCGGGACACCAAGCGGGCCCGGTCCTGGCTGGGGGAGGACCTCGACGCGCTGGAGGAGTCCACCCAGGGGTACGAGGGGATGCTGAAGGTCCAGGCGGTGGGGCCGTGGACCCTGGCCGCCGCGCTGGAGCTGAAGAACGGCGAGGTCGCCCTCTCCGACTCCGGCGCCTGCCGTGACCTCGCCGCCTCGCTCGCCGAGGGCCTGCGGCTGCACCTGGAGGAGGTCCGGCGCCGCGTCCCCGGCGCCCGGGTCGTCCTCCAGCTCGACGAGCCCTCCCTCGTCGCCGTACTGCGCGGCCAGGTGAGGACCGCCAGCGGCTACCGCACCCACCGGGCGGTGGACCGGCAGATCGTCGAGGCCGGTCTCCGCGACGTCGTCGGGGTGTACCGCGGCGGTCCCGTCGTGGTGCACTCGTGCGCACCGGACGTCCCGTTCGCCCTGCTGCGCCGGGCGGGCGCGGCGGCGATCTCCTTCGACTTCTCGCTCCTCACCGAGCGTGACGACGACACGATCGGCGAGGCGGTGGAAGCGGGGACCCGGCTCTTCGCAGGTGTCGTCCCGGGCACGGACGGCCGATTGTCAGACCCTGCCGGTAGCGTCATGGGTGTCAGGACGCTGTGGCGCAGGCTGGGGCTGTCACCGGGGCTTCTCACGGAGGCGGTCACGCTCACGCCGTCGTGCGGACTCGCGGGGGCCTCCCCGGAGTACGCGCGCAGGGCCCTCGCGCACTGCGTCCGGGCGGCGAGATCCCTCGCGGACAACCCAGAGTAACGGGAGGACAACACGGTGGCCGGCGACAAGCAAGCGGAGACGACGGCGGTGCCCGCCGAGGCCCGCGATGAGCACGCGCAGCTGGCGGAGCAGGTCGAGGAGCACCGCTTCCGGTACTACGTGAAGGACGCTCCGGTCATCAGCGACGCGGAGTTCGACAAGTTGCTGAAGACGCTGGAGGCGCTGGAGGAGAGGTATCCGGAGCTGCGCACGCCGGACTCGCCGACCCAGAAGGTCGCGGGGTCGTACGAGACGGAGTTCACGGCGGTCGAGCACCGCCAGCGGATGCTGTCGCTCGACAACACCTTCAACGACGACGAGCTCGCCACCTGGGCCGACCGCATCGCGCGGGAACTGGGCGACCAGGAGTACCACTTCCTGTGCGAGCTGAAGGTCGACGGCCTCGCCGTCAACCTCACCTACGAGAACGGCCGCCTCACCCGCGCGGCCACCCGCGGCGACGGCCGCACCGGCGAGGACATCACCCCGAATGTCCGTACGATCGCGGAGATCCCGGCTCGCCTCCGCGGCGACCAGGTCCCCGACCTGGTGGAGATCCGCGGCGAGGTCTACTTCCCGATGGAGAAGTTCCTCGAACTCAACGAGCGCCTGGTCGCCGCGGGCGACAAGCCCTTCGCCAACCCCCGCAACGCCGCCGCCGGTTCGCTGCGCCAGAAGGACCCGCGCGTCACCGCCACCCGCCCGCTGCACATGGTCGTCCACGGCATCGGTGCCCTGGAGGGCTTCACGGGCATGAGCCGCCTCTCCCAGGCCTACGACCTCCTCGAAACCTGGGGCCTGCCCACCTCGCGGCACAACCGGGTGGTCGACGACCTCGGTGGCGTACGCGAGTTCATCGCCCACTACGGCGAGAACCGTCACTCCGTGGAGCACGAGATCGACGGAGTCGTCGTCAAGCTCGACGAGATCCGCCTCCAGGGCCGCCTCGGCTCCACCGCGCGCGCACCGCGCTGGGCGATCGCGTACAAGTACGCGCCGGAAGAGGTCAACACCAAGCTCGTCGACATCAAGGTCGGCGTCGGCCGCACCGGCCGGGTCACCCCGTACGCGCAGGTCGAGCCGGTCACCGTCGCGGGCAGTGAGGTCGAGTTCGCGACCCTGCACAACCAGGAGGTCGTCAAGGCCAAGGGCGTGCTCATCGGTGACACCGTGGTCATCCGCAAGGCCGGGGACGTCATTCCGGAGATCCTCGGCCCGGTCGTCGACCTGCGGGACGGCAGCGAGCGGGAGTTCGTGATGCCGAGCGAGTGCCCCGAGTGCGGTACGGCGCTCAAGCCCATGAAGGAGGGCGACATCGACCTCCGGTGCCCCAACGCCCGTACCTGCCCGGCCCAGTTGAGGGAGCGCGTCTCCTACCTCGCGGGCCGTGAGTGCCTGGACATCGAGCACTTCGGCGCGGTGGCCGCCGCCGCGCTCACCCGCCCGCTGGAGCCGGCCGACCCGCCGCTGGTCGACGAGGGCGACCTGTTCGACCTGACGGTGGAGAAGCTGCTGCCCATCAGGGCCTATGTCCTCGATCCGGACAGCGGCCTGCCCAAGCGGGACCCCAAGACGGGTGAGGAGAAGGTCGTCACGGTCTTCGCCAACCAGAAGGGCGAGCCGAAGAAGAACACCCTCGCCCTGCTGGAGAACATCGAGGCGGCGAAGCAGCGTCCGCTGGCCCGGTTCCTCAACGGGTTGTCGATCCGGCATGTCGGGCCGGTGGCGGCGCAGGCCCTCGCGCGCGAGTTCCGCTCGATCGAGCGCATCGAACAGGCCACCGAGGAGGAGTTGGCGTCGACCGACGGTGTCGGTCCCATCATCGCCGCCGCGCTCAAGGAGTGGTTCGCCGAGGAGTGGCACCGCGAGATCGTCCGTAAGTGGAAGGCCGCCGGGGTCCCGTTGGAGGATCAGTCGACCGGCGAGGACGAAGGCCCCCGCCCCCTGGAAGGGCTTACCGTCGTCGTCACCGGCACGCTGGAGCGCTTCACACGCGACGGCGCCAAGGAGGCACTGCAAAGTCGCGGAGCGAAGGTGACCGGTTCCGTTTCGAAGAAGACGTCTTTTGTGGTCGTCGGTGACAGTCCTGGATCGAAGTACGACAAGGCCATGCAGCTCAAGGTGCCTGTTCTGAACGAGGACGGCTTCGACGTCCTGCTGGAGCAGGGGCCCGACGCGGCGGCCGAAGTCGCGCTCCCGGCAGAGCAGTAGGGGTTGAAGCCACCCCGATCGGCGCATACCAGATGCATACGGGTGGCTGGGGCGCATTCGGGCAACCGTCGACGACCGCTGCCCGTGGAAGCCTTCTGCGGCCTACTGTTGAGGGGTGCGCCTGCCGTGCCCAGCTGCGGTCGGGGCATCCCCCTGCTCCTGAGGAGCGGGGGGAAGGGTTTTCCAACGCGGTGCCGTTGAAGGTTGTTGTCGGGCATCGGGCCGCGTGGCGTGGGCACCGCCGGCTGTGAGAGGGACGGGAATGGAACCGACCGAGAGCGCCGCCCCGGACTCACGGCTGCGCCGGATGGCCGGCGCATGGCGGGGACGGGCGACGCGGTCCGCGGATCGTTCGCGGACGGAAAGAGGCGCGGGGAGCGCGGGACAGCACACCGCGGCGGACGGCCGCGCCACCGTGCACCTCGACGCCGACCGCGCCGACGGACTGGCGGGCTCCGATCACGAACGGCACCTGTCCTGGCCCGCGCTGCCCGCGGCGGTCGTCGCGGCGGCCGGGTTCGTCCTCGGCGCCGGGTTCTACCGGGCGTTCACCGGCGACCACGCCCTCTTCCCGTCCGGTACCGTCGGCTGGTCCCTGGCCGTGCTGACCGGCATCATCGTCGGTCACCTCGTCGCCCTCGGGCGCGCCCGCTGGTGGGGCGGCACCGGCTCCGGCGCCGCCCTGACCCTCGCCGTGCTGATGCTGTACGGCTGGGTGCCCGCCGGCATGGTCAGCCTCACCGTCGTCGTCCTGGTCGGGGTGGCCCGCCGCGGCCGCTGGCGGCAGGGCGTGCTGCACGGCGCGGTGGACATCCTCGGCATCGCCTCCGGGGCCCTCGTACTGGCCGCCTTCGGCCGCGTGCCGACCGTGGAGAGCCCCTGGAACCCGGACACCTGGACCCTCTACACCCTCCCCGGAGTGGTGCTCGTGGCCGCCGCCTATCTCGCGGTCACCCGTGTCCTGCTCTGGTATCTGCAGGCCCCGCGCGGCGGCCTGCCCACCGTCGCCCGCACCGCCCTGGTCAGGCAGGGTCTCGTCGCCGTCGCGCTGCTCGGTATCGCACCGCTGGTGTGCGTGGTGGCCACCGCCAAGCCCCTCCTGCTGCCGCTGTTCTCCATCCCGCTCATCGCCCTCGACTCCACGCTGTGGATAGCCCGCGCCCGGGCGGAGGAGCAGTTGCGCGATCCGCTGACCGGGCTGCCCAACCGGCAGTGGCTGCTGGAGCGCATCTGGACCGCGCTCGACGACGCCGAGCGCATCGGCGCCCGGTCCGCCCTGATGCTGATCGACCTCGACCGTTTTCGATCGGTCAACGACACACTCGGTCATCTCGCCGGAGACCGGTTGCTGTTGCAGATAGCCGACCGGCTGCGCCTCGCCCTGCCGCGCGGAGCGGAGGCCGCGCGGCTCGGCGGCGACGAGTTCGCCGTCTTACTGCCCGTCGCCGACTCCACGACGTCCGCGACCCGGGTCGCCCGCGGCCTCGTCACCGCCCTCAGCTCCCCGCTCGACCTCGACGGGCTCACCCTGGTCCTGGAGGCCAGCGCCGGCGTCGCCGTCTTCCCCGACCACGCCCTCGACGCCGAGGGGCTGCTGCGGCGCGCGGACGTGGCGATGTACCAGGCGAAGCGGGACCGTACGGGCGTGGAGGTCTACGAGTCCAAGCGGGACTCGAACACCCCGGACCGGCTGGGCCTGCTGGGCGATCTGCGCCGCGCCCTCGACGCGCACGAGGTCGAACTCCACTACCAGCCCAAGGTCCGCTTCGACGGTCAGGTGGCCGGCCTCGAGGCGCTGGTGCGCTGGGTGCATCCCGAGCGCGGGAAGGTGCCGCCGGACGAGTTCATAGCGATCGCCGAGTCGTCGGGGCTGATGCCGCATCTGACGGAGTACGTGCTGGAGACCGCGCTCGGGCAGGTGGCCCGGTGGCGGTCCCAGGGCCTGTACGTGCCGGTGGCGGTCAACGTCTCCCCGCGTGACGTCCACACCCCCGGATTCGCGGGTTCGGTCGCGGCACGGCTCGCCCGGCACGGGGTCCCGGCGGGAGCGCTCCAGTTGGAGATAACGGAACACGTCCTCCTGGAGGACCCGCAGCGCGCCGCGGACACCCTCGCCGGGCTGACCGGACACGGCGTGAAGATGTCCCTGGACGACTTCGGCACGGGGTATTCGTCCCTCGTGCACCTGAGACGGCTGCCCGTGAGCGAGCTGAAGATCGACCGTTCGTTCGTGGCCCGGCTCGCGGTGGACACCGAGGACGCCGAGATCGTGCGCTGCACGGTCGATCTGGCCCATTCGCTCGGCCTGCTCGTGGTCGCCGAGGGCGTCGAGGACGACGAGACGTGGGAGCGACTGCGGGACCTGGGCTGCGACGCCGTCCAGGGGTGGCTGGTGGCGGCGGCGATGCCGCCCGAGGAGACCACGGCGTGGCTGCGGGCGCGGGGTTCGCGGGGGTGGCAGCGGCCACGGGCGGCCCTGCCCGCCGCCGAGTGACGTCGACGCACCCCGAAGGTGCGCGGGGCCGCGTCGATGTGCGGCTCCGCCGCACGGGCGCGCAGGAAACCGTTTCACGGGCATCGGCCCCCGCCCCATAGGATTGGCCCCAAACCACACACACTCACCCCTGAGGATCGCTGCATGCCTGGCATCACGCGCGAGGAGGTCGCCCACCTCGCCCGGCTGGCGCGTCTGGAGCTGAAGCCCGAAGAGCTCGAGCACTTCGCGGGACAGCTGGACGACATCATCGGCGCGGTCGCCCGCGTCAGTGAGGTCGCCGACCAAGGCGTACCGCCGACCTCGCACCCGCTCCCGCTGACGAACGTCATGCGCGCGGACGAGGTCCGTCCGTCGCTCACCCCCGAGCAGGCGCTCTCCGGCGCCCCGGCCCAGGAGCAGCAGCGTTTCAAGGTGCCGCAGATCCTGGGGGAGGACTAACCGCCATGACGGACAACGTCAACATCATCAAGCTCACGGCCGCCGAGACCGCCGCGAAGATCGCCTCCGGCGAGCTCACCGCGGTCGAGGTCACCGAGGCCCACCTGGCCCGCATCGAGGCCGTCGACGAGAAGGTGCACGCCTTCCTGTACGTCGACCGCGAGGGCGCCCTCGCGCAGGCCCGCGCCGTCGACGAGAAGCGGGCCAAGGGGGAGAAGCTCGGTCCGCTGGCCGGTGTCCCCCTCGCGCTCAAGGACATCTTCACCACCGAGGGCATCCCGACGACCGTCGGCTCGAAGATCCTGGAAGGGTGGATCCCGCCGTACGACGCCACCCTCACCAAGAAGCTCAAGGCCGCTGACGTCGTCATCCTCGGCAAGACCAACATGGACGAGTTCGCCATGGGGTCCTCCACCGAGAACAGCGCCTACGGCCCGACCGGCAACCCCTGGGACCTCACCAAGATCCCCGGCGGCTCCGGCGGCGGCTCCTCCGCCGCGCTCGCCTCCTTCCAGGCGCCCCTCGCCATCGGCACCGACACCGGCGGCTCCATCCGCCAGCCGGCGGCCGTCACCGGCACGGTGGGCGTCAAGCCGACGTACGGGGCGGTGTCCCGTTACGGCATGGTCGCCTTCTCCTCGTCCCTCGACCAGGGCGGCCCCTGCGCCCGTACGGTCCTGGACGCGGCCCTGCTCCACGAGGTCATCGCCGGGCACGACCCGCTCGACTCCACGTCCATCGACGCCCCGGTCCCGCCGGTCGTCGAGGCCGCCCGCGACGGCAGCGTCGCCGGCATGCGCGTCGGCGTCGTCAAGCAGTTCCGCGGCGAGGGCTACCAGGCCGGCGTCATCCAGCGGTTCGACGAGTCCGTCGCGCTGCTGAAGGAGCTGGGCGCCGAGATCGTCGAGCTGGACTGCCCGTCCTTCGACCTCGCCCTGTCGGCGTACTACCTGATCGCGCCCTCCGAGTGCTCCTCCAACCTCGCCCGCTTCGACGGCCTGCGCTACGGCCTGCGGACCGGCGACGACGGCACGCACTCCGCCGAGGAGGTCACCTCCCTCACCCGTGAGGCGGGCTTCGGCCCCGAGGTGAAGCGCCGCATCATGCTCGGCACGTACGCGCTCAGCTCCGGCTACTACGACGCGTACTACGGCAGCGCCCAGAAGGTCCGCACGCTCATCACCCGCGACTTCGAGAAGGCCTTCGAGCAGGTGGACGTGATCGTGTCGCCCACGACGCCCACCACCGCCTTCCCGATCGGCGAGCGTGCCGACGACCCGATGGCGATGTACCTCGCCGACCTGTGCACCATCCCGACGAACCTCGCGGGCAACGCGGCCATGTCGCTGCCCTGCGGTCTGGCTCCGGAGGACAACCTCCCGGTCGGCCTGCAGATCATCGCCCCGGCGATGAAGGACGACCGGCTGTACAAGGTCGGGGCGGCCGTCGAGGCGGCCTTCGTGGAAAGGTGGGGTCATCCGCTGATCGAGGAGGCTCCGTCGCTGTGAGCAAGGCAATGTCCAAGGCCAAGGGCTTCAAGAAGTCCAAGTCCGGTCTGTACCTGTCCATGGCCACCACCGCGTTCGGTGCGGTCAACGTCGTCAAGCAGGCCAAGAAGGCCCGCGTGGAGAGCGACACGCTGCGCCTGATCGACGCCGCCGTGTCCGCCACCGCGATCGTCACCGGCCTCGCCATCCTCTACCGCGAGCTGAAGCGGCTGGGCGACGACGACGTCCTGCTGGGCTGAGAGGGAAGTTTCACCGTGACCACCACGACCGACCTGGTGTCGTACGAGGACGCACTCGCGTCGTACGACCCCGTCATGGGCCTTGAGGTCCATGTCGAACTCGGCACCAAGACCAAGATGTTCTGCGGCTGTTCGACCGCCCTCGGGCAGGACGCCAACACGCAGACCTGCCCCGTCTGCCTCGGCCTGCCCGGCGCGCTCCCGGTCGTCAACGCGACCGGCGTCGAGTCCGCGATCAAGATCGGTCTCGCGCTGAACTGCGAGATCGCCGAGTGGTGCCGCTTCGCCCGGAAGAACTACTTCTATCCGGACATGCCGAAGAACTTCCAGACCTCCCAGTACGACGAGCCGATCGCCTTCAACGGCTACCTCGACGTCCAGCTGGAGGACGGCGAGACCTTCCGCGTGGAGATCGAGCGCGCCCACATGGAGGAGGACACCGGAAAGTCGACGCACGTCGGCGGCGCGACGGGCCGTATCCACGGCGCCTCGCACTCGCTCCTCGACTACAACCGCGCCGGCATCCCGCTCATCGAGATCGTCACCAAGCCGATCGTCGGCGCGGGCGAGCGCGCCCCCGAGGTGGCGAAGGCGTACGTCCGTGAGCTGCGCGAGGTCATCAAGGCGCTCGGCGTCTCCGAGGCCCGCATGGAGATGGGCCAGATGCGCTGCGACGTGAACCTGTCGCTGCGCCCGAACGGCACCGAGAAGTTCGGCACCCGCTCCGAGACGAAGAACGTCAACTCGCTGCGGTCCGTGGAGCGCGCGGCCCGTTACGAGATCCAGCGGCACGCCGCCGTGCTGAGCGGCGGCGGGACGATCGTGCAGGAGACCCGGCACTTCCACGAGGACACGGGGTCGACGACCTCGGGCCGAGTGAAGGAGGAGGCCGAGGACTACCGGTACTTCCCCGAGCCGGACCTGGTGCCGGTGGCCCCCTCGCGCGAGTGGGTCGAGGAGATCCGGGCGGCGCTCCCCGAGCTGCCGCTGGTGCGTCGCAACCGGCTCCGGGAGGAGTGGGGCATCTCGGCCACCGACATGCAGGCGATCCTCAACGCCGGCGCCCTGGACCCGATCGTCGCCACGATCGACGCCGGTGCCGACGCGGCCTCCGCCCGCAAGTGGTGGATGGGCGAACTCGCCCGCAGCGCCAACGAGTCGGGCACGTCCCTGGACGAGCTGGCGATCACGCCGGAGCAGGTCGCCCGGGTCACCGAGCTGGTCTCGAAGGGCGACCTGAACGACAAGCTGGCCCGCCAGGTCATCGAAGGCGTCCTCGCGGGCGAAGGCACCCCGGACGAGGTCGTCGACAAGCGCGGTCTGAAGGTCGTCTCGGACGAGGGTGCCCTGGGCACCGCCGTCGACGAGGCCATCGCCGGCAACCCGGCCATCGCCGACAAGATCCGCGGCGGCAAGGTGGCCGCGGCCGGCGCCCTGGTCGGCGCGGTCATGAAGGCGACCCGGGGTCAGGCCGACGCGGCGCGCGTCAAGGAGCTGATCCTGGAGAAGCTGGGCGTCAGCGAGGGCTGAGACCCACCGGCACGAAACCCCGAGGGGGATGCGTCGACCGCGACGCGTCCCCCTCGGCGCATCATCGGATACGGCGCCCCACCAGCCGTACGAAGCCCAGCGCCCGGCCCTCGTCGAGGCGCACCATCTCGCCGACCCGGCGGGCCATCGTGCGATGGAACTCCTCGGGGCTCTCCTCGGCGATCACGTCGCACCACAGCAGCCAGTCCCGCCAGCCGTCGTCCAGCCAGTCGGCCGCCTCGACCTCGACGGCGCCACCGCGAGTCCAGTGCCGACGCCACCAGTCGGCGGAGTGGAAGCACCAGAAGTCGGGCTCCCACCACGGCTGGAGATGCTCGGGCGGCTCGACGCCCGCCGGCTCCTCCCGCAGCGCGGGCACGACCACACCGATCCGGCCGCCGGGCTTCAACAGCCGGGTGAGCGTGGGCAGATAGAGGTCGGCGGTGCCGAAGTAGTGGTACGCGTCGATGCTCACGATCGCGTCGAAGCCGCCCTCGGCGAACGGCAGGTCGTGCGCCTCGGCGTGCACGGGCAGCACACGGTCGGCGAAACCTGCCTGCGCGATGCGCCCGGCGTTGTCGTCGGGCTTGATCCACAGGTCGGCGGCGGTGACCTGGGCGTCGTACTCCCTGGCCAGGAAGACGGAGGTCATCGCCCGGCCGCAGCCCAGGTCGAGGACGCGGGCGCCGGGGCGCAGGGTCTCCAGGCCCAGGGCGGGGGCGAGCCACTCCAGCAGCCACAGCGCGTTCGGGCCCATCTGGTTCTCGATGACCCAGCGGACGTCGTAGCTGTTGCTGCGCGGGTAGCGGGCGTGGGTCAGTCGCTTGGCGAGGTCCTCACTCGAGGTCCCCGGGGTGATGTCCGGCATCGGTGAACGAACTCCTTGAGTCCTTGCAGGTGGAAGGGGATACGGCGGAGCTCGGCCGGACGCTCAAACAATGCACCTGCCCAGGTCGGCGGCGATGTGCCGCGGCTACGGCTGACCTTCGGAAGCTAGCAGCCGGCCGTCCCGCCCGGCATCCGGTTTTCCGGCGCGACGCGCTACGCTCCCCCGCCATGAACGGACGTGGTGATTCCGAGATAGCCGAGACGGGGGAGGGCCAGTACCAGGCGCCGGAGGACGAGCACCCGGAGGATGTGGAGGACCTGGAGGATGTGGAGGACCTGGAGGACCTGGAGGACGACGGCGAGGATCCGGTGCAGGAGGCGCGGCGGGCCCGCTGGACGGCCGTCGCGACCGGGGCGCTCCTCGCTCTCGCCGGCCTGGCGGCGTCGACGCTCCGAGCCACCGGCACGGCCCCGGCCCCCGTCCCGGCCGCCTACGCCCTCGGAGCCGCCGTCTGCGCCCTCGCCGCGTTCCTCGGCTCCCGGGGCCGTACCCGGCGGGCGCTGTGGCTGCTCGTCGCCGGGGTGATGGTGATGGCGCTGGGGGACCAGTTCGACTGATGTGACAGGTGCCACTCGGGAACGACAGAGTGGCCGTCACTGTCCTGTGATCTGCCTCCCACTCATGTGAATAAGCCCACGAACCCGGCAAACGATCATTTTCGCCTGCAAGAGTTTGCTTCACATCGCTCATGCGTTCTTTGCGGGCTGTTCACTTCACGGACGACGGTTCCCGATCAAAGATCCATAAATCGCCCCGGGAGCACGTTCGTGGCAGCTCTTGCACGCTGGTGTGTCCAACGGCGTCTCGTCGCCGTACTGCTCTGGCTGCTCGCCTTCGGCGGGGTGAGCGCGGCCGCCGTCGTGACGGGCACCGCGTACTCGAACGACTACGAAGTCCCCGGCACCGAGTCCGGCCGCGCCACCCAGCTCCTGAAGGACGGCTTCCCCGGCCTCGGCGGCGACAGCGACACCGTCGTCTGGCACACCACGTCCGGCACCGTCCGCGCCGCCGACGTCGAGCAGACCATGACGCGCACCCTGGACACCATCGCGGACCTGCCCGGCGTCGCGGCCGTGGGCAGCCCGTACGACAAGCAGGGCGCCGCACAGATCAGCGCGGACGGGCGCACGGCGTACGCCACCGTCACCTTCGACACCGGCGCCGAGAACCTCGACAAGGGCGAGGCGCAGGCCGTCGTCAGCACGGCCGAGGCCGCCGAGGCCGACGGGCTCCGGGTGGAGCTGGGCGGCAGCGCCGTCGGGCTCACCGAGTCGCCGGGCGGGCACCTCGCCGAGGTCGTCGGCGTGGCCGTCGCCGCGGTGGTGCTGTTCCTCGCCTTCGGATCGCTCGCCGCCTCGCTGCTGCCCATCGCCACCGCGCTGATCGGTGTCGGCACCGCGTACGCGGGGATCGCGCTGCTCGGGCACGCCATGACCGTCGCCGACTTCGCGCCCATGCTCGGCATGCTCATCGGGCTCGGCGTCGGCATCGACTACGCGCTGTTCATCGTCACCAGACACCGGCGCGGACTCAAGCGCGGGCTGTCCGTCACCGAGTCGATCACCAACGCCGTGGCGACCACCGGACGGGCCGTGGTGTTCGCGGGCGCCACGGTGTGCATAGCCCTGCTGGGAATGCTGATCCTCCGGCTCGGCTTCCTCAACGGCGTCGCGATCGCCGCGTCGCTGACCGTGGTCCTGACCGTGGCGGCCTCGGTGACCCTGCTGCCCGCCCTGCTGTCCTTCATCGGCATGCGCGCCCTGAGCCGCCGCGAGCGGCGCCGGCTGGCGGAGCACGGGCCCGAGCCGGAGCTGCCGACCGGGTTCGCCGCCCGCTGGTCGGCGTTCGTGGAGCGCCATCCCAAGGCACTCGGCGCGATCGCCCTGGCCGTCATCACGGTCCTCGCGCTGCCCACCCTCGGCCTGCGCCTGGGCACCTCCGACCAGGGCAACAACCCCGAGTCCTCGACCACCCGCCAGGCCTACGACCTCCTCGCCGACGGTTTCGGACCCGGCGTGAACGGCCCGCTCACCCTGGTCACCGAGGTCGACGGCGGTGACGACAAGCTCGCCCTCGACAACCTCGACGCCACCCTGCGCACCACCGAGGGCATCGCGTCGGTGACCCCGGTGACGTTCGACGCCGGCGGCGACATCGCGTATCTCACCGTCGTACCGGAGTCCTCCCCGCAGTCGCAGCAGACCAGTGACCTCGTCGACCGGCTGCGCTCCGAGGTCCTGCCGCGCGCCGAGACCGGCACCTCGCTCGATGTGCACGTCGGCGGCATGACGGCCGGCTACGACGACTTCGCCGATGTGATCGTCGGCAAGCTGCCGCTGTTCGTCGGTGTCGTGGTCGGCCTGGGCTGTCTGCTGCTCCTGCTCGCCTTCCGGTCCGTCGGCATCCCGCTCAAGGCCGCCGTCATGAACGTCGCCGCCGTCGCCGCCGCCTTCGGCATCGTCGTGGCGATCTTCCAGTGGGGCTGGGGGAGCGAGCTGCTGGGGCTGGGCCGCGCGGGCCCGATCGAGCCCTTCCTGCCGGTCATCATGGTGTCGGTGTTGTTCGGCCTCTCCATGGACTACCAGGTCTTCCTGGTCAGCCGGATGTACGAGGAGTGGCTGGAGACCGGCGACAACCGGCGGGCCGTCCGGGTCGGCCTCGCCGAGACCAGCCGGGTGATCAACTCCGCCGCGGTCATCATGATCTCGGTGTTCCTCGCCTTCGTCCTCAGCGGCGACCGCGTGATCGCCATGTTCGGCATCGCCCTCGCCGCAGCCGTCGCCCTGGACGCCTTCGTGCTGCGTACGCTCCTCGTCCCCGCCCTGATGCACATGCTCGGCGGCGCCAACTGGTGGCTGCCGCGCTGGCTCGACAAGCGCATGCCCCGCATCAGCATCGAGCCGCCCGAGTCCCGTGCCGCCCATGAGAGGCTGGCCGCCGCGACGGACGCCGAGGTGGCGGACGTGCTGGCGGAGGAGGGGCGACAGCGGGATGTACGCGATATCGCTGGGTGACGACGGAGCGGAGCTGCGGCCTCTGGAGCCCTGGCACGCCGAGGAGTTCCTGGCCCACCTGGAGCGGGGGCGGGACTTCATCAACCAGTACGTCCCCTTCGGCTCCAAGGCCACGGACGTGGACTCCGCGCGGGAGGTGCTCCAGCGGTACGCCGACATGCGCGCCGCCGACACCGGGTCCCTGCACGGCCTGTGGCTGGAGGGGAAGCTGGTGGGCGGCGTTCTCTTCCTCAACTTCGACGCCGAGAGCGCCAACTGTGAGGTCGGCTGCTGGCTGGAGCCCGCCGGCACCGGGCGAGGGCTCGTCACGCGCGCGGTGCGCGTGCTCGTCGACTTCGCGGTCGAGCAGCGCGGCATCCACCGCGTCGAGTGGATCGCCTCGGCCGGGAACACGCCGAGCCTGAACGTGGCACGGCGCCTCGGCATGACCCGTGAGGGCGTGCGACGGGAGAGCTACCCCTATCGTGGGGTGCGGCACGACCTCGAGGTGTGGTCGATCCTGGCCCCCGAGTGGCGTGCGGCACGCGCGCGTGCCGCTCACAGCGATCGTTAAGCAACCTCTCAGACAGCGTCCGTACGGTGCGAGGCATGGGAACGAAGACAGTGGACGAGACCGGCGCCGACACCGGCACCAAGGTGAAGACCGACGAGGAGAAGGTGGACGTCACCAAGACGACCGACGCCGATGCCACCGCCGCCGACGAGGTGACGGAGCACGACGAGGCCGAGGCCGAGGACGAGGTGACCGCTCAGGCCACGCAAGAGGGCCCCTCCGGCGTCGGCCAGGGCGCGGGCGCGGTCGTCTCCGCGGCGCTCGGACTCGTCTCCCTGACCGGCGGCTGGATCGGTACGGTCGCCGCCGCGCGCGAGACCCTCATCGGCCAGCTGGAGACCGCCTCGAACGCCGGTGTCGCCCAGCAGATCAAGGAGGTCTACGGCGACGCCTGGCAGACCTCCGCCCTGTGGGCCGGCCTGTTCGCGCTGGCCGCGCTGATCGTCGGCGTCGTGGTGCTGGCCCGCCCGGCCTTCGGGGCGCCCGGCAGGCCGCAGGCCGCGTGGATCAAGTCGGTCGCCTGGGGCGGCGTAGCGCTCGGCGTCATCGGTCTGCTGCTGGCCGTGCTCAAGTACACCGACGCCTTGCTCAGCCTGCCCTCGGCGAGCTGAGTCACCGCAGGTCCCCGAGGGGCCTCAGGGCCGCCGTAAGCACCTTGGACGGCGCCCTGAGGCCCCTTACGCGCGTCTGAGGCCCCGGCCCACCGCCGAAGATGCGGAACTCTCCCGATGTGGCGGACCCGCCTGGGAGACGAAGGTGGAGGCATCGCTGGCAAGCGAAGCCGAAACCCGGCTCTCACCAGGAAGAACAAGGGATCTGCCATGTGCGAGTACGAGTTCCACCACTTCCGTTCCGCCGAGCTGATCCGCCGGGCCGAGCACGAGCGCCTGGTCCGCGAGGCCGTCCGCGTCCGCCGCGCCGCGCGCCGGGAGGCCGCGCAACGATCCGCGGAGGGCGCGGGGGAAGCGGAGGCGCATACGTCGCGCCTTCGGCGGCATCGGCACGCGCGCGCCGCGTGACGGGCCGTGCCGGGCTGCCGGATCCAGCCGGTCCGGCGTTTGCCGGACCGGCAGCGGTGCATGCGATGCTCGCACCCGTGGAGACCAGGTCCGTAAGTCCCGTGTTCGTCGGCCGCGCACCCGAGTTGGAGACGCTGACCGACGCCCTCACCCGTGCCGCCGGAGGCGAGCCGCAGGCGCTGGTGATCGGCGGCGAGGCCGGCGTCGGCAAGACCCGCCTCGTCGAGGAGTTCGCCGGCGCCGCCGCCCGCGCGGGCGCCGTCGTCGCGCTCGGCGGCTGTGTCGAGATCGGCGCCGACGGGCTGCCGTTCGCCCCGTTCTCCACCGCGCTGCGCGCCCTGCGCCGCGAACTGCCCGACGAACTGTCCGCCGCGGCCGCCGGGCAGGAGGAGGAACTGGCCCGGCTGCTGCCGGAGTTGGGTGAGGCGACCGCCGACCGGTCGGACGAGGAGGGCATGGCCCGCCTCTTCGAACTCACCGCCCGCCTCCTGGAGCGCGTCGCCGCCGCCCGCACGGTCGTCGTCGCCCTGGAGGACCTGCACTGGGCCGACGCCTCCACCCGCCACCTCCTCGCCTACCTCTTCCGCACCCTGCGCACCGGCCGCCTCGTCGTCCTGGCCACCTACCGCTCCGACGACATCCACCGCCGCCACCCGCTGCGCCCGCTCCTCGCCGAACTCGACCGCGTGCGCACCGTCCGCCGGATCGAGCTCGGCCGCTTCAACCGCGCCGAGGTCGGCCGTCAGATCGCCGGCATTCTCGCCGCCGAACCCGACCCGGCCCAGGTCGACGAGATCTTCGAACGCTCCGACGGCAACGCCTTCTTCGTCGAGGAACTCGCCGTCGCCGCCCACGAGGGCTCCTGCACCGGCCTCACCGACTCCCTGCGCGACCTGCTGCTGGTCCGCGTCGAGGGCCTGCCCGAGAGCGCCCAGCGGGTCGCCCGGATCGTCGCCGAGGGCGGCTCCACCGTCGAGTACCGACTGCTCGCGGCCGTCGCCCGGCTCGCCGAGGACGACCTCATCGAGGCGCTGCGGGCGGCCGTGAACGCCAACATCCTCATCGCCGCGCCCTCCGGCGACGGCTACCGCTTCCGGCACTCCCTGGTCCGCGAGGCCGTCGGCGACGACCTGCTGCCCGGCGAGCGCTCCCGCCTCAACCGCCGCTACGCCGAAGCCCTGGAGGCCGATCCGACGCTCGTCCCGGCCGACGAGCGCGTCACGCGCCTGGCCAGCTACTGGTACCACGCCCACGACCCGGCCAAGGCCCTGCCCGCCGTCCTGGACGCCTCCGCCACCGCCCGGCGCCGACACGCCCCCGCCGAACAACTGCGGCTGCTGGAACGCGCGATGGAGCTGTGGGACGCCACCCCCGAGGACGTACGGGCGAGGCTGCGCCCCGTCGATCACACCGAGGTCTACCCTCCCTGCGGCTGCGACCCGCAGACCACGCCCCTGCGCTACCTGGACCTCATGGCCGAGGCCGCCGTGGCCGGACGGCTGTGCGGGGAGCGAGAACGCGCCCTGAAGATCACCAAGCGGGCCCTGCACCTCCTGGCGGACGAGGGCGGCGACCCGTTGCGCGCCGCCTGGTTCTGGGTCCAGCGCTCCCGACTGGTCCAGGCACAGGCCCGCGGCGACGGCTGGCAGGAACTCGGCACCGCCCAGGAGCTGGTGCGCGGTCTGCCGCCCTCCGAGGTGCACGCCGAGGTGCTGGCCCATGTGGCCAACTGGTCGATGCTGCGCCGGCCCGGACCGGACGCCCTGTCCGCCGCCGAGCGCGCCGTCGAGTACGCGCGCATGGTGGGCGCCGAGGACATCGAACTGAACGCGCGCCTCACGCTCGGCCAGCTCATGGTCGACGCCGGGCAGATCGAGGCCGGACTGGCCCAGATGTACGAGGCCAAGAACGAAGTCGTGGCCCGCGGCCTGACCGCGCTGGTGGGCCGCAGCCATGTCAACCTGCCCTCCGTCCTGGAAGGCATCGGCCGCTCCCAGGAGGCCGTCGGCATCCTGCGTGAGGGCCTGCGGCTCACCCAGGAGTGGGGCCTGCGCGACTCCGAAGCCTGGGTCTGGACGAACCTCGCCAAGTCACTGATCTCGCTGGGCCGCTGGGACGAGGCCACCGAGGCGGCCCTCAACGCGCAGCAGACAGGCCAGTCCGCGAAGCCGCGCGGCGGAGGCTCCAACAATCTCGCCCACCTCGCACTCGCCCGCGGCGAGATCGCCGAGGCGGCCCGCCTGCTGGCCACCAGCCGCGCCTCCTACGGCACACACGACCCCATGCCGCAGAACGACCTGCGGATGTCCGCCCTCGCCATCGGCATAGCCGCCGCCGAGGGCCGACTCCTGGACGCCCGTACCGAGGCCGACCGGGCCCTGAGCACCGGCTTCCCGCCCGGCACCCAGCGCTACGCGTGGCCGCTGCTGCTGGCCGCCGCCGTCGCCGAGTCCGACGCCGCCGACCAAGCACCGCGCGCCGCGCAGGAGGGCCGCGCCGCCTTCCTTGAACGGATCTTCGAGGCCGTCCGCAAGCTCACCACGGGCGCACCCCTGTGGCTGGCCTACGAGAAGTGGACCCGAGCCGAACTCGACCGGGCGGAGAACCGGGCCACCCCGGACACCTGGTCGGACGTGATCACCGCCTTCGAAGCCCTGGAGCGCCCCTACGACCTCGCCCGCGTCCGTCACCGCCTGGCCGAGGCGCTGCTCGCGGCCGGCGGCGAGGACGAGCGCACCCGCGCCACGGAACTGCTCCGCCTGACCCGCGCCACCGCCACCCACCTGGGCGCCCGCCCCCTCGCCGATGCCACGGCCCAGCTGGCCCAGAGAGCCCGCCTCACCCTCACGGCGGCCCCGCCCCCGGCCGACCCGGCCGACTCCCTGGGCCTCACCAGCCGGGAATGGGACGTCCTGCGCCTGGTCTCCGCCGGCCGCACCAACCGCCAGATCGCCGAGGAGCTGTTCATCTCCCCGAAGACGGCGAGCGTCCACGTGTCGAACATCCTGGGCAAGCTCGGCGTCTCAGGGAGAGGGGAGGCGGCGGCGGTGGCGCATCGGATGGGGTTGTTCCCGGCCGAATCGCTCATATCGGGAACGAGAAGCTGAGGCTTACGCTGTAAGGGAGCCGGTCCAGGGAGGTCCTGTGTTCAACGCGTTCGAAGAACTCTTCGCCCCGGGCCGCAAGCACACCCGCGACGAGAACAAGCGCTTGGAACTGACCCGCGAGGACGTCGGGGACAACGACCCCGGGCGCGGGCCGATAGACCTGGCGTCCGGGAAGGTCGTCGTGCGGGCGCCCGAGCCGTCGGCGGAGGACGGCGGCCGGGAGGAGACGGACGGGGAGGAGTGAGGGCCGCTCAGCTCACCTGCACCTCCAGAATCCGGTCGTCCCCGTCCTTCGGATTGCCGCGCCCGTCCGTGTTGCTGGTCGTCACCCACAGCTTGTCGCCGCCCGCCGGGACGACCGTGCGCAGTCGGCCGTACTCGCCCTCCAGGAACGCCTGCGGATCCGCCGACGCCTCCGTGCCCTTCAGCGGGACCCGCCACAGACGCTGCCCCTTCAGGCCCGCCATCCAGACGGAGCCCTCGGCGTAGGCGATGCCGCTGGGGGAGGCGTCGTCGGTGCCCCACTGGGCCAGGGGGTTGAGGTACTCGGCGTTGTCGGACTTGCCCTCGGCCTCGGGCCAGCCGTAGTTGCCGCCCGGCTTGATCGCGTTGAGCTCGTCCCAGGTGTCCTGGCCGAACTCCGCGGCGAACAGACGCTGTTCGGAGTCCCAGGCCAGGCCCTGGACGTTGCGGTGGCCGTACGAGTACACGGGGGAGTCGGGGAAGGGGTTGCCGGGGGCCGGTTCGCCCTCCGGTGTCAGGCGCAGGATCTTGCCGCCGGTGGAGTCCTTGTCCTGGGACAGGCCCGTGTCGCCGCTCTCGCCCGTGCCCGCGTACAGCATCTTGTCCGGGCCGAAGGCGATCCGGCCGCCGTTGTGGACGAAGCCCTTGGGGATGCCCCTGAAGATCGTGTCGGGCGCGCCCAACTGTTCGCCGGACGGCTTCTGCTCGTCGTAGATCATGCGGACGATGCGGTTGTCCGAGGCCGAGGTGAAGTACGCGTAGACCATGTGGTCCGAGGCGTAGTCCGGCGACAGGGCCAGGCCCATGAGGCCGCCCTCGCCCGCCGGGGAGACCCCTGGCACCTCGCCCAGCTCGGTCTTCTTGCCCGTCTTCCCGTCGACCCGTGTGATCGTGGCGTCGTCGCGGGAGGAGACGAGCAGATCGCCGTCGGGGAGCGGGGCCAGGCCCCAAGGGGTGTTCAGGCCCTCGGCGACCGTGCGCACGACCTTGACCGAGCCCTGCGCGGGCGGGGTCTGCTCGGGCGCCTTCCCGGTCGACGACGACCCGGTGGTACTGCTCGGTGCCGCGGCCCCGCCCTCACCCGGTGAGCCTCCGTCGTCGGAGGAACAGCCGGCCGTGAGCAGGAGTGCGGCCGCGGCCATCACGGCCGTCACCACTCGACGTTGCACGATCATGGTCCCTTCGACGCGGCGGGTACTACTGTTCTTACACCGCTCGCGCCCCACAGGTTCCCGATCCATGAACCTTGAATCAACACCGTCCGGATTCCCGGCCGGTTTCGGCCTCGCGCCGGGCCGACGTCAGTCCCAGGATTCTTGCGCCCTCGGCAGCTCCGCCACCTCGGCCAGGTCCTCCGCGGTCAGCCTCACTCCCTGGGCCGCCGCGTTCTCCGACACCCAGCGTTCCCGCTTGGTGCCGGGCACCGCGACGACGTGCCGCCCCTGCGCCAGCACCCATGCCAGCGCCACCTGCGCCGGCGTGACCCCGCCCCCGTGCCGGGCCGCGATCCGGCGCAGGCCGACCACGATCGGCTGGTTCGCCGCCATCATCTCCGCGGTGAAGCGCGGGTGCCGGGCGCGGACGTCGTCCGGTTCGAATCCCTCGCCGGGCGTCAGGGTGCCGGTCAGGAAGCCGTTGCCCAGGGGCATCGCGGCCAGGAAGCCGACGCCGCGCGCCTCGCACCACGGCAGCAGCGTCTCCAGCGCCTCCGGCGACCACACCGACAACTCCGCCTGCACGGCGCTCACCGGGAACACCTGCTGCACCCGCTGCAACTGACGGATCGTCGCGTCGTGCAGGCGCGTTCCGGACCGTCGGCCCCCGCGCGCGCCCACCGCGCACAGCCCCAACGCCCGTACCTTTCCCGCCTGTACGAGCTCCGCCATCGCGCCCCACGTCTCCTCGACGGGGACCTCGGGGTCCGCGCGGTGCAGTTGGTACAGGTCGATCACGTCCGTCTGGAGGCGGCGCAGCGAGGCATCGCAGGCCCGCTTCACATAGCCGGGACGGCCGTTGGCCACGATGTGCTGTTCGCCCACCAGCAGACCGACCTTCGTCGACACGAACGCGTCCTGGCGGCGTTCCTTCAACACCCGCCCCACCAGCAGCTCGTTGGTGAACGGACCGTACATGTCGGCCGTGTCCAGCAGAGTCGAGCCCACGTCGAGCGCCCGGTGCACCGCCCTGACCGACTGCTCGCCCCGCTGCCGCGACGAGCTGTACGCCCAGCTCATCGGCATGCACCCGAGCCCAACGGCTCCCACCGCGAGTGCCGCCGCGCCGATCGTCCTGCGCTCCACCTGGCCGTGACCCTCCCTCTTCCGGCACCCCAACCTAACCTCTGCACTCCTGTTCGCCTGACATAGCCTCCTGAGCATGACTGCTGACGTGTGGCTGCCCATCCCGCCGGAAGAGATCGAGGGCCTTCCCGAGGGCCCGAGCTACCGCTTCTGGGACGGCGCCGAGGACTTCCCCGCAGACCCCGCCGAGTGCGCCTTCTACGTCGTGCCGTACATGAAGGCACCCGAGCTCGGGCAGCGTCCCCTTCCGCGGATGAGCTCGGTGGAGGTCGTGCAGACGCTCTCCGCCGGCATCGACCACGTGGAGGCGGGCCTCAAGCACCTGCGGCCGGGCGTGAAGCTGTGCAACGCGCGCGGGGTGCACGAGGCGAGCACCGCCGAGCTCACCCTCACGCTGATCCTCGCCTCGCTGCGCGGGGTCCCCGACTTCGTACGCGCCCAGGACAAGGGGGAGTGGCGCGGCGGTTTCCGGCCCGCGCTGGCCGACAAGAGCGTCCTCATCGTGGGATACGGCTCGATCGGCGCCGCGATCGAGGACAGGCTCGCGCCCTTTGAGCTGGCGCGGGTGGCGCGCGTCGCGCGCTCTGAGCGCACCACGGCGCGCGGACTCGTGCATCCGCTCACCGAACTGCCCGCCCTGCTCCCGGAAGCGGACGTGGTCATCCTGTCCACGCCCCTGACGGACGCCACCCGGCACCTGGTGAACGCCGACTTCCTCGCCCGTATGAAGGACGGTGCGCTGCTGGTCAACGTCGCCCGCGGAGCCGTGGTCGACACCAAGGCGCTGCTCGCCGAGCTGGAGACCGGGCGCGTCACCGCCGCCCTGGACGTCACCGACCCCGAACCGCTGCCCCGGGAACACCCCCTGTGGCATGCGCCGGGCGTGCTGATCAGCCCGCATGTGGGCGGCCCGACATCCGCGTTCCTGCCGCGCGCCAAGAGGCTGCTGGTGGACCAGTTGAACCGTCATGTGAACCGGGAGCCCCTGCGGAACGTGATCCTTACGACGGGCGAGACGCGCGTGTGACGTTCACCGGCTGAGCGGCGCGCACGGGTCCCGCTCGCCGCGCGCGCCGTGTCCTTCATCCGCTTCGAGTACCCTCCGCAACCTCACGGAAGCGGTCCGTACTCGCATATGCGCTGGTCGTCACGGAGCGTAGAGGCACTATGTCCCTGAGTGACGAGACTGGTGTATCGTCCCGACAGGGGTTGCGCCGCGCACGTTCGGCGCCGGGGATGGACATTGCAGAGGTGTGAGGGGGGCGACGGGCGATGCACGGCCTATGGACGAGCGATCCGACGCGGCGGGGCCGCCGCCGGCGACCCTGGTGTACGGCCGCGCGCAGACGCGGCCGGCAAGGCGGCCATGGCTGCCGCCACAGCCATCACCCCCGCGGGCACAGCAGCCGCAGGCGGCATGCGCAGCCGACGCACCGGGATCCCCGGGGCCCGGGAGCGGCGCGGACCGGGAGGCCCCGGTGAGCTCGCCGCCGCCCCCCACGACCACCCTGGACTCGGCGGTGCGGGCAAAGCCCTCACCGCCGGCGATGCTGCCCCGTCTGCCGTCCTCCGGCGGCGGCCCGGGAGTCGTCCCCCAGCTCGTGCTGGCCCTGGTGTGCGCGGGATACGCCATCGGCGCCGCGCTCGGCTGGGGTTCGGACCAAGTCGCGCTGATCATGGGCGACTTCGGGTTGGCCGCCGCGGCCGGCGCCGCCGCCGTGTCCTGCTTCCGCTACGCCCGCAGCCGCCATATCCGCTTTCGACCCGCCTGGCTGCTGTTCGCCCTCTCCTCCGCGATGGCGGCCCTCGGCAACCTGGTCTGGGGGTGGTACGAGGTCGTCCTGGAGCGGCCCGTGCCCAGCCCCTCCTACGCCGACGGGTTCTTCCTGTGCTTCGCGCCGCCCGCCATCGTGGGACTCCTGGTACTCGCCAAACGGCCGGTGACGAAGGCCGGCTGGGTCTGCCTCGGGCTGGACGCCTGGCTGATCGGCGGCTCGCTGCTGACGCTGGCGTGGAGCCTCGCCCTCGCCCAGGCGGCCAAGATCGACTCAAGCGGCGGGGAGAGCGTGGCGCACACCGCGCTCTCGCTCGCCTACCCGCTGCTGGACATCGCCCTGGTCAGCATGGTGCTCGCGCTGCACTTCAGGCGTTCGTCGGCGAACCGCACCGCGGTCAACACCGCGATCGGCGCGCTCGCCCTGACCGTGATGTGCGACGCCCTGTTCACCTCGCCGCTGCTGCACAACAGCTACCGATCCGGCCAGCTCCTCGACGCGGGCTGGTTCGCCGGCTCGCTGCTCCTGGCGTACGCCCCGTGGGCCGCGCCCCGGCACGGGCAGGAGGAGGGCGACCGGCACGGCACGGGGCACACGCGCGTGGTGCACGAGCACGTGCCCGGACAGCGCGCCGGAAGCCACCACCAGACCCCCGCCCAGCAAGGTGACCACAGCCGGTATCCGGTCACCCGGCCGATCGCCGGCTCCCTGGCCGCGCTCACCCCGTACCTCGCCGCCGCCGTGTGCACCCTGGGGATCCTCTACAACGTCCTCAACGGCCGCAGCGTCGACCGGGTCGTGCTCATCACCGGCGGCACCGTCGTGCTCGCCCTCGTCGCGCGCCAGGGCATCATGCTGCTCGACAACATCACCCTCACCCAGGAACTGGCGCAGAAGGAGAACCACTTCCGCTCCCTGGTGCAGGGCTCCAGCGACGTGATCATGATCGCCGCGCCCAACGGCATCCTCCGGTACGTCTCCCCGGCCGCCGCCGGGGTCTACGGCCGCCCCGCCGAGGAGCTGGTGGGCACGGAACTGGCCAATCTCATCCACCCGGAGGACCTGGGCTGCGTGGTGCACGAGGTGCGCCGCTTCCTCGCCGCCAGCCCGATCGAGGAACCCACTACGCGCATCGAGTGCCGCTTCCGGTCCGGCGGTGGGGGCACCTCCCGCTCGAGCGAAGCCGAGAGTGGGGGAGGCTGGCTCAACGTCGAGTCGACCGTCAACCGCCACCACGGCGGCCTCATCTTCAACTGCCGGGACGTGACCGAACGAGTGCGCCTGCAGGCGCAGCTCCAGCACAACGCCGAGCACGATCCACTCACCGACCTGCCCAACCGCGCGCTGTTCACCAAGCGCGTGCAGCAGGCCCTGTCCGGCCGCCGGTCCACCGACCGGGGCATCGCCCTGCGCAACACCGCCGTTCTCTTCATCGACCTCGACGGCTTCAAGGGCGTCAACGACACGATCGGGCACCAGGCCGGGGACGAACTGCTCGTCCAGGCCGCCCGCAGACTCCAGGACGCGGTCCGGCAGGGCGACACCGCGTCCCGGCTGGGCGGCGACGAGTTCGCGGCCCTGATCGTCGGGGACACCACCCGTGACCGCACCGCCCGCGAACGACACATCCTGGAGCTCGCCGACCGCCTCAGGGCGACGCTGTCGCAGCCGTACCTCATCGACGGCAACGATGTCCGGGTCAACGCCTCCATCGGCGTCGCCTTCGCCGAACCGGGCCTCGGCGCGGGCGAGCTGCTGCGCAACGCCGACCTCGCCATGTACCGCGCCAAGGCGGGCGGCAAGGGCCGCGTCGAGCTGTACAAGCCGCAGATGCAGCAGGACGTCGTACGCAAGGCGGAGCTGGCCACACGTCTGCGGGCCGCGCTGCACGACGGCGAGTTCGCCCTTCTGCACCAGCCGGTGGTGTGCCTGACGGACGGCCGGATCGCGTCGGTCGCCGCCCAGGCGCGGTGGCGGTCCTCGCAAGGGGTGCTGTTCACGCCCGCCGAGTTCCTGCGCGTGTCGGAGGACAGTGACAAGACCGCCGAGCTGGGCCGCTGGATGCTGGAGGAGGCCGTGGAGCAGGCCGCCGAGCGCACCGCGACCGGGCTCGCCGTACCCGTCGCCGTGCGGATCGGGGCGCGTCGGCTGCTGGACCGGTCGATGCCGCTCGGCTCGATCGAGGCGCTGCTGACCCGGCACGGGCTGCCGTCCGGGTCACTGATCATCGAGCTGTCCGACCTCGACCCCCGGGTCTCGCTGGACGAGCTGGAGCGCCGCCTGAGCGGCCTGCGCAGACTCGGCGTCCGGATCGCCCTGGACGGCTTCGGCAGCGGTTACGCGGCGATCACGGCCCTGCGCCGGCTTCCCGTGGACGTGCTCAAGCTCGATCGGGGTCTGGTCGAGGGGGTCGTCGAGTCCGCTCGGCTGCACAAGATCACCGGTGGGCTGCTGCGGATCGCCGGCGACCTCGGGCTGCAGTCCGTCGCGGATGGCGTGGACCTGCCGGAACAGGTCGTCGCGCTGCGCGCGATGGGGTGCACGCACGGGCAGGGCATGGCGTTCTCCGGACCGCTGGACGAGTACCGGCTGCGCCGGGCGCTCGGCGCCGGCCGCTATCCGGTGCCGCACGGTCCGGTGGAGCCCGCCTTCGCCGGTGGCGTCAGAGAGCCCATGGAAAGGGGTGCGGGGGTGTACACCAGTGGTGTGCCCGCTGTTCTCGGAGGCGGCAGTGCCCTGCGTTCACATAATGAGACTCCCGTCCCACCCACTTGACAGTGAGTGCGTGCCGGGGGGAGGGTCTGTGCCATGCGCACCCGAATTCTCGTACTTGGAAAGCGCGTCGGCTGAAGCTGGTGACGTCCGGACACAACCGGAACTCCCAGCCTCCACACCCGGCGCGCTCCCCTCGCTTGCCTTATGGCACGAGGGGTTTTTTGTTGCACAGGCAGCCGTCGTGCAGCACTGAAACTCCGCCCAAACCTCGCAAAAACCCTCAGCATCGAGAAGAGAATGCCGATGACCGAGCAGGCCACCGGGGCCCCTCACCCGCAGCCGCGGCCCCGATCCGGAGGACACCAGTCCGCCCCCGAGCACGTCACGGGTGCGCAGTCCCTCATCCGTTCGCTCGAGGAGGTCGGCGCCGACACGGTATTCGGCATTCCCGGCGGTGCGATCCTTCCGGCGTACGACCCGCTGATGGACTCCACCAAGGTGCGCCACGTCCTGGTCCGCCACGAGCAGGGCGCCGGCCACGCCGCCACCGGTTACGCGCAGGCCACCGGCAAGGTCGGCGTCTGCATGGCGACCTCCGGCCCGGGCGCCACCAACCTGGTCACCCCGATCGCCGACGCCCACATGGACTCGGTGCCGCTCGTGGCGATCACCGGCCAGGTGGCGTCCAAGGCGATCGGCACGGACGCCTTCCAGGAGGCGGACATCGTCGGCATCACCATGCCGATCACCAAGCACAACTTCCTCGTCACCAAAGCCGAGGACATCCCGCGGATCATCGCGCAGGCGTTCCACATCGCCGCCACCGGCCGCCCCGGCCCGGTCCTGGTCGACATCGCCAAGGACGCCCTCCAGGCGAAGACGACCTTCTCCTGGCCGCCCACCATGGACCTGCCCGGCTACCGGCCCGTCACCAAGCCGCACGCCAAGCAGATCCGCGAGGCCGCCAAGCTGATCACCAGCGCCAAGCGGCCCGTCCTCTACGTCGGCGGCGGCGTGATCAAGTCCGGCGCCACCGCCGAGCTGAAGGTCCTCGCCGAACTCACCGGAGCGCCCGTCACCACCACCCTGATGGCGCTCGGCGCATTCCCCGACAGCCACCCGCTGCACGTGGGAATGCCGGGCATGCACGGTGCGGTCACCGCCGTCACCGCGCTGCAGAAGGCCGACCTGATCGTCGCCCTCGGAGCCCGCTTCGACGACCGCGTCACCGGCAAGCTGGACAGCTTCGCCCCCTACGCCAAGATCGTCCACGCCGACATCGACCCGGCCGAGATCGGCAAGAACCGCGCCGCCGACGTGCCGATCGTCGGTGACGCCCGCGAGGTCATCGCCGACCTGGTCCAGGCCGTCCAGAAGGAGCACGCCGAGGGCCACCAGGGCGACTACAGCGCCTGGTGGAAGGACCTCTCCCGCTGGCGCGAGACCTACCCGCTCGGCTACGACCAGCCCGAGGACGGCTCCCTGTCCCCGCAGCAGGTCATCGAGCGCATCGGCCAACTCGCCCCGCAGGGCACGGTCTTCGCGGCGGGCGTCGGCCAGCACCAGATGTGGGCCGCGCACTTCATCCAGTACGACAAGCCCGCCACCTGGCTGAACTCCGGCGGCGCCGGGACGATGGGCTACGCGGTCCCGGCCGCGATGGGCGCCAAGGCAGGAGCCCCGGACAAGACGGTCTGGGCGATCGACGGCGACGGCTGCTTCCAGATGACCAACCAGGAGCTCACCACCTGCGCCCTGAACAACATCCCGATCAAGGTCGCCGTCATCAACAACGGCGCCCTCGGGATGGTCCGCCAGTGGCAGACCCTCTTCTACAACCAGCGCTACTCCAACACGGTGCTGCACTCCGGCCCCGAGGCCGACGGCAAGCAGCCGAGCGCCGGCACCCGCGTCCCCGACTTCGTGAAGCTGTCGGAGGCCATGGGCTGCTACGCGATCCGCTGCGAGTCGCCGGAGGACCTCGACAAGGTCATCGAAGAGGCGAACTCCATCAACGACCGTCCGGTCGTCATCGACTTCATCGTCCACGAGGACGCGATGGTGTGGCCGATGGTCGCCGCCGGCACCTCCAACGACGAGATCATGGCAGCCCGGGACGTCCGCCCCGACTTCGGCGACAACGAAGACGACTGAGAGCCGTAGGTAAAGGAAGCAGACCCATGTCCAAGCACACGCTCTCCGTCCTGGTGGAGAACACACCGGGCATCCTCGCCCGGATCGCCGCCCTGTTCTCCCGCCGCGGCTTCAACATCGACTCGCTCGCGGTCGGCGTCACCGAGCACCCCGACATCTCCCGCATCACCATCGTGGTGAACGTCGAGGACCTGCCGCTGGAGCAGGTGACCAAGCAGCTCAACAAGCTCGTCAACGTGCTCAAGATCGTCGAGCTGGAGCCGGGTTCGGCCGTTCAGCGTGAACTCGTCCTGGTGAAGGTGCGCGCCGACAACGAGACGCGCTCCCAGATCGTCGAGATCGTCCAGCTGTTCCGCGCCAAGACCGTCGACGTCTCCCCGGAGGCCGTGACGATCGAGGCCACCGGCTCCAGCGACAAGCTGTCCGCCATGCTGAAGATGCTGGAGCCGTACGGCATCAAGGAGCTCGTCCAGTCCGGCACGATCGCGATCGGCCGTGGTGCCCGTTCGATCACGGACCGGTCGCTGCGCGCCCTCGACCGGTCGGCCTAGGGACGCGTTCGGGCGGTCGGGTGACACCGGCCGCCCGGATTCCGCCCGTATAGCGAGACCCCCAGACTTCCCTTCCCCCCGCCGTCATACGGTGGGACGCAACACCTGCACTCAAGGAGAGAACCCAAAGTGGCCGAGCTGTTCTACGACGCCGACGCCGACCTGTCCATCATCCAGGGCCGCAAGGTCGCGGTCATCGGTTACGGCAGCCAGGGCCACGCCCACGCGCTGTCGCTCCGTGACTCGGGTGTCGACGTGCGTGTCGGTCTGCACGAGGGCTCCAAGTCCAAGGCCAAGGCCGAGGAGCAGGGCCTGCGCGTGGTGACCCCGGCGGAGGCCGCCGCCGAGGCCGACGTCATCATGATTCTCGTCCCGGACCCGATCCAGGCCCAGGTCTACGAGGAGCACATCGCCCCGAACCTCAAGGACGGCGACGCGCTGTTCTTCGGCCACGGCTTCAACATCCGCTTCGGCTTCATCAAGCCCCCGGCCGGCGTGGACGTCTGCATGGTCGCCCCGAAGGGCCCGGGTCACCTGGTGCGCCGTCAGTACGAGGAGGGCCGCGGCGTTCCCTGCATCGCGGCCGTCGAGCAGGACGCCTCCGGTAACGCCTTCGCGCTGGCCCTGTCGTACGCCAAGGGCATCGGCGGCACCCGCGCCGGCGTCATCAAGACGACCTTCACCGAGGAGACCGAGACCGACCTGTTCGGTGAGCAGGTCGTCCTGTGCGGTGGTACGGCCGCGCTGGTCAAGGCGGGCTTCGAGACGCTGACCGAGGCCGGCTACCAGCCGGAGATCGCCTACTTCGAGTGCCTGCACGAGCTGAAGCTGATCGTCGACCTCATGTACGAGGGCGGCCTGGAGAAGATGCGCTGGTCGATCTCCGAGACCGCCGAGTGGGGCGACTACGTCACCGGCCCGCGGATCATCACCGACGCCACCAAGGCCGAGATGAAGAAGGTCCTCGCCGAGATCCAGGACGGCACCTTCGCCCAGACCTGGATGGACGAGTACCACGGCGGTCTGAAGAAGTACAACGAGTACAAGACCCAGGACTCCGAGCACCTGCTGGAGACCACGGGCAAGGAGCTGCGCAAGCTCATGAGCTGGGTCAACGACGAGGAGGCGTAAGCCTCGCACCAAGGGGTCGGAGCGAGACGCTCCGGCCCCTTCGGCAAACCGCGGGTAACACCTGGACAATGGGTGTTGTCCAGCCCGTCCAGCCACGGACGGGTGATCCTTCCGCAGAGGCGCAAGACGACCTCCGCCGCGCCACTACACTGCTGCAATACATACGCGTCAGGCCCACAGCGTCGTGCGTCTTCCACGCGGCTAGCACCCCTCCACCGCCTGCGGCCGTCGGGACGGCCGTCCGCATTGGACTTGTGAGGACTCACGTGAGCTCGAAACCCGTCGTACTCATCGCTGAAGAGCTGTCGCCCGCCACCGTCGACGCGCTTGGCCCCGACTTCGAGATCCGCCACTGCAACGGAGCAGACCGAGCCGAACTGCTCCCGGCCATCGCCGACGTGGACGCGATTCTGATCCGCTCCGCCACCAAGGTCGACGCCGAGGCGATCGCCGCCGCCAAGAAGCTCAAGGTCGTCGCGCGTGCCGGCGTCGGCCTGGACAACGTCGACGTCTCCGCCGCCACCAAGGCCGGCGTGATGGTCGTCAACGCGCCCACCTCGAACATCGTGACCGCCGCCGAGCTGGCCTGCGGTCTCCTCCTCGCCACCGCCCGCAACATCCCGCAGGCCAACGCCGCGCTGAAGAACGGCGAGTGGAAGCGGAGCAAGTACACGGGTGTCGAGCTCGCCGAGAAGACCCTCGGCGTCGTCGGCCTCGGGCGCATCGGCGCGCTCGTCGCCCAGCGCATGTCCGCCTTCGGCATGAAGGTCGTCGCCTACGACCCCTACGTGCAGCCCGCGCGCGCCGCGCAGATGGGCGTGAAGGTGCTGTCGCTGGACGAGCTGCTGGAGGTCTCCGACTTCATCACCGTCCACCTGCCCAAGACCCCCGAGACCCTCGGCCTCATCGGCGACGAGGCGCTGCGCAAGGTCAAGCCGAGCGTGCGCATCGTCAACGCCGCGCGCGGCGGGATCGTCGACGAGGAGGCGCTGTACTCGGCGCTGAAGGAGGGCCGGGTCGCCGGTGCCGGTCTCGACGTGTACGCGAAGGAGCCCTGCACCGACTCCCCGCTGTTCGAGTTCGACCAGGTCGTCGCCACCCCGCACCTCGGCGCCTCCACCGACGAGGCGCAGGAGAAGGCCGGTATCGCCGTCGCCCGCTCGGTGCGTCTCGCCCTCGCCGGTGAGCTGGTCCCGGACGCGGTGAACGTGCAGGGCGGCGTCATCGCCGAGGACGTCAAGCCGGGTCTGCCGCTCGCCGAGCGCCTCGGCCGGATCTTCACCGCGCTCGCCGGTGAGGTCGCGGTCCGCCTCGACGTCGAGGTGTACGGCGAGATCACCCAGCACGACGTGAAGGTGCTGGAGCTCAGCGCCCTCAAGGGTGTCTTCGAGGACGTCGTCGACGAGACGGTGTCGTACGTCAACGCCCCGCTGTTCGCGCAGGAGCGCGGCGTCGAGGTGCGGCTGACCACCAGCTCGGAGTCCGCCGACCACCGCAACGTCGTCACCGTGCGCGGCACGCTCGCGGGCGGCGAGGAGGTGTCGGTCTCCGGCACGCTGGCCGGCCCCAAGCACCTCCAGAAGATCGTCGCGGTCGGCGACTACGACGTGGACCTCGCGCTCGCCGACCACATGGTCGTCCTCAAGTACGAGGACCGTCCGGGTGTCGTCGGCACCGTCGGCCGTATCGTCGGCGAGGCCGGCATCAACATCGCCGGCATGCAGGTCGCCCGTGCGGCGGTGGGCGGCGAGGCGCTGGCCGTGCTGACCGTCGACGACACGGTGCCCGCGGGCGTGCTGACCGAGGTCGCGGCGGAGATCGGGGCGACGTCGGCCCGAGCGGTGAACCTGGTCTGACGCTTCACCACAGACGACGGGCGGGCTGAGGATCCTCAGCCCGCCCGGCGTTGTCACGCCAGGACCTTGTCCGGTTCCGGGACCCGCGTCGACTCGCGCACCCGCACCCGCCGCAGCGTCACCGCCGCCAGCACCGCCGCGCCCGCCAGCACGGCCGCTCCCGCGATCGCCGCCCCCTGCATCCCGCTGGTGAACGCCTCCCGCGCGACCGCCGCCAGCCCCGGGATGCGGTCGGCGACCGCCAACGCCCCGCCCAGCGTCTCGCGGGCCACGTCCGGGGCCGAGTCCGGGATCTCGTGGCGGTAGACCGCCGTACCGATCGAGCCGAGGACCGCCATGCCCAGCGCGCCGCCGAACTCGGTGCCGGTCTCCATCAGGGAGGACGCGGCGCCCGCCCGCTCCACCGGGGCCGTGCCCATCGCGAGGTCCATGATCTGGGACATCACCGCGACGCCCCCGACGGCGAGGACTGCGCACCCGACCAGCACCAGCACCATCGAGTCGGTACCGGCGAGGGCCAGCAGCCCGAAACCCGACGCGGAGATCAGGAAGCCCGCGGTGACGACGTAGGCGCGGTTGACGCCGTTCTGCACCAACTGGGTCGCGATCGGTGCCGCCGCGCCGATCGGCACCGACGGCAGCAGCGCCCACAGGGCCGCTTCCAGCGCACTCTTGTCGAGCACCGACTGAAGGTACTGCGTGGTGAAGTAGGCCGAACCGAACACCCCGAAGGCGCAGAGGAGGTTCAGGGCGACCGAGGGTGCGAAGCCCCGTCCGCGGAACAGGGCCGGGGAGATCATCGGCGCCGCGGCCGTGCGCTGGCGGTGGACGAAGAGGGCAGCGAACAGCAGGCCGACGGTGATCGAGAGGACGTAGCGGACGTTCCAGCCCTCGGACGGGATCTCCTTCAGTCCGTAGATCACGGGAAGCACCGCCGCCATCGACAGCGGGACGCTCAGCCAGTCGAAGCGGCCGGGCGAGGGGTTCTTCGACTCGGGGAGCAACACCGGGCCGAGGGCCAGCAGCAGCACCATCGCGGGCAGGTTGACCAGGAAGACCGAGCCCCACCAGAAGTACTCGACCAGCACCCCGCTCATCACCGACCCGAGCGCGATCCCCGCCGTCATCACGCCGGACCACAGGCCGATCGCCTTCGCGCGCTGGGCGGGGTCGGTGAACATCGTGCGGAGCATGGCCATCGTCGACGGCATCAGGGTGGCGCCGCCGATGCCGAGGACCGCGCGGGCCGCGATGAGGGTCTCGGCGCTGTCGGCGTACGCCGCCACCAGTGAGGCGGTGCCGAAGGCGGCGGCGCCGATCAGCAGGAGCCGGCGGTGGCCGATGCGGTCGCCGAGCGAGCCCATCGTCATCAGCAGGCCGGCCAGCACGAAGGCGTAGATGTCGAAGATCCACAGCTGCTGGGTGCCGCTCGGTTCCAGGTCGGCGCTGAGCGCCGGGACCGCGAAGTACAGGACGGAGACGTCCATGGAGACCAGCAGGAGCGGCAGCATCAGCACACCGAGGGCAGCCCTCCCCCGGAGGGGGGACCCCCAGCGGCGGCCGGCCCGCATGCCCGTGGCAGGGCTCGTCGAGTTCGTCATGGCGGTGACTGTACGGGCGTATTAAACGCGTGTCTAGAACGGACGTATAAGCCGGTCGTCTAGGACGGTTGTATGGATCGGGGGTAGGGTGGTCCGCATGGGACACCGCGAGGATCTGCTCGAAGGCGCCAAGCGCTGCCTGCTGGCGAAGGGGTTCGTGCGTACGACCGCGCGCGACATCGTCAAGGAGTCGGGGACCAACCTGGCGTCGATCGGCTACCACTACGGCTCGAAGGACGCGCTGCTCGCGCAGGCGTACGTCGAGATGGTGGAGGGGATGTCGGACGCCTTCGAGGGGGGCGGCGAGATCCCCGGGGAGCCCGGATCGATCGAGCGGTTCGCCCAGGTGTGGTCGAACATCATCGGCACCATGCGGGAGCCGGGGTCGCTGTGGCGGCTCAGCATGGAGATCGTGGCCATGGGCGATCGGCTGCCCGCGGTGCGGGAGCATCTGGCGCGGGCCCAGCGGGAGGGGGCGCGCGGCATCGTCACGCTGTTCCACGGCGGGCGCGAGGAGGATGTGGCGGAGGAGGCCGTGGACACCCTCGGCTACTTCTATCTGACCCTGATGATGGGCCTGATGGCGCAGTGGACCTTCGACCCGAAGACCGCCCCCGAGGCCGACCAGTTGGCGGAAGGGCTCCGGCAGGTGATCGAGGGCCTCAAGGACCGCTGATCCGCCCCTGGCGCATCTCGATCGTCCGGTCCGCGAAATGCCGCACGACCGCCCGGTCGTGGCAGATGAACAGGTAGCCGAGGCCGAGGTCGTCCTGGAGGTCGGCGAGCAGGTTCAGCACGCCGGCGCGCACGGACGGATCGAGGGCCGACACCGGCTCGTCCAGCACCAGCAGCCGCGGCTCGGACGCCAACGCCCGCGCGATCCCGGCGCGTTGGCACTGGCCACCGGAGAGCTCGTGCGGACGGCGGTCCCCGTACGACGGGTCGAGGCCGACCCGGTCCAGCAGCTCGGCGACGCGGGCGGGGCCGTCGTCGGCGGTCCAGCGGCCCTGCACCTTCAGCGGCTCGGCCACCGCGTCGCGGATGCGGTGGCGGGGGCTCAGTGAGCCGTACGGGTCCTGGAAGACGGGCTGCATGCGCGGGCGGAGCGGGCGCAGTTCGCGTTCGGTGAGGGTCGTCAACTCCCGCCCCTCGAAGCGGACTTCACCGCCGGCCGGGCGGCGCAGTTGGAGGACCGCGAGGGCCGTGGAGGACTTGCCGCAGCCGGAGGGGCCGTTGAGGGCGAGGGTCTCGCCGGCGGCGAGGGTGAACGAGGCGCGGTCGACGGCGGTGACGTCGCCGTAGCGGACCACGAGGTCGCGGACCTCAAGCAGGGCGTCACTCATGCGGGCTGCCGTTCCTCTCCCTGGTCCTGGAACAACTCCGTGGCGGGGTACGGGAGTTCCTCCCAGCGGTGGCAGGCCACCAGGCGTCCCTCCACCTCCTGCGGTTCCGGCTCCGGCCCACGGCAGGGGTCCGCCGCCAGCGGGCAGCGCGGGGCGAAGGAGCAGCCCGGCGGGAGGGAGCCCGGGGCGGGCGGGGTGCCGCGCAGGGCGGGGAGGCGGCGGCCGGGCGGCGCGTGCTGGGGGAGGGAGGCCAGCAGACCCGCGGTGTACGGGGCGCGGGGACGGCCCAGCACCTCGTGCGCCGGGCCGAGTTCGCTGAGGCGGCCGGCGTACATGACCAGCACGCGGTCCGCGTGGCCCCGTACGACGTCCATGTCGTGCGTGACCAGGACCAGCGCGGCCCCGACGGCCTCCCGCTGCTCGGCGAGCACCCGCAGCACCTGGTCGCGGTGCTCCTCGTCCAGGGCGGTGGTGGGCTCGTCGGCGACGACGACATCGGGTTCGTTGATCGTCGCCATGGCGATGACGGCGCGCTGCCGCATGCCGCCGGAGTACTCGTGCGGATACGCCCGCGCCTTGCGGGCGGCGTCCGGGATGCCGACGCGATCGAGCGCGGCGACCGCCCGGTCCCGGGCCTGCTTGCGGGAGACGCCGGCCACCGACCGTACGGCGGCGGCGAGTTGGTCGCCGACCGGGTGCACGGGGGACAGCGCGGACAGGGCGTCCTGCGGGACGAGGGAGATCCGGCGGCCGCGGTGGGCCGCGAGGTCCGGCCGGATCGTCCCGCTCGTCGTCGCGTCCCGGGGCAGCATGCCCAGCAGCGCCCGGGCCGTGAGGGACTTGCCGGCGCCCGACTCCCCGACGATCGCCAGGACTTCACGCGGCAGGACGTCGAAGGACAGACCGCGCACGGCCTCGACCCCGTCGAAGGCGATCCGCAGCCCGCGCACGGACAGCAGCGTCTCGGAGCGGCTCTCAGGCTCCAACGGGGGTCTCCTTCCGTGCGGCGGCGCGTACGGCGTCCGCGCCGCGTTTGCCTCGGGCGCCACTCGTGGTGGTGCGTGGCCGCCTCCCCTGCGCGGCCGCCGCCCCCGACACCGCCAGGCCCGCCAGCAGGGCCAGCGCGACGGCCGGCGCGAGGGCCGCCCAGGGGGCACGTTCGACGTAGGCGCGGGACTCGTCCAGCAGCAGGCCCCACTCGGGGGCGGGCGGCTGCGCGCCCAGGCCGAGGAAGCCCAGGGACGCCAGGGCGAGGGCGATGCCGGGCAGGCGCAGCAGGGCGTGCCGGGCGACCGGGGCGGCGACGGACGGCAGGACGTGCCGGGTGAGGATCCAGAACGGGGTGGCGCCCATGGCCCGTTGAGCGGTCAGGAACGCCGACGCCCGCACCTCCTGCACCAGCGCGGCCGCGTGCGCGGACAGCGCCGGCCAGGAGATCAGGGCGACGGCGAGGGCCGCGCCACCGGTGCCGGGGCCGACGGCCGCCGCGACCAGGATGCCGACGATCACCGGGGGCAGGGCGTTGGCGATGTCCGCCGCGCCCGCCGCGATGCCGGGCAGGAAGCCCAGCGCGAGCGCGACCAGCAGGCTCAGCACACAGATGGCGGCGGCCGTGCCGACCGTCGAGGCGGCGCCGTGACCGAGCCGGGCGAGCACGTCGCGGCCGAGGGCGTCGGTGCCGAGCGGGTGCGCCCAGGAGGGGGCGGTGAGGCGGGCGGCGGCGTTCACCGTGTACGGATCGCGCAGCAGGCCCCAGCCGGTGACGAGCAGCAGGGTCGCGGCGAGCGTCAGCGGGATCGCCGGATGCGCGCGGACCGGACGCGCCGGGGGCAGCGTCAGCCCGGCGTCGCGCAGGGCGGGGCCCAGCAGTCGGCGCCGTAGCAGCGTGGCCAGCGCACCCGCGGCCAGGCCGAGCAGCAGGAGGGCGAGGACCGAGCCCTGGAGCAGCGGCAGGTCCTGTGACTTGGCCGCGCCGAGGGCGGTGCGTCCGATGCCGGGTACGGCGAAGACCACCTCCACCGCGACCGCGCCGCCGGTCAGGCCGACGGCGACCATTCCGAACTGCGGCACCAGCGGCGGCATGACCCGCCGCAGCGCGGCCGCCGCGATCCGGGCCCGGCTCACCCCGGCGCCCCGCCACAGCTCCACCCACCGTTCGTCGAGCACCGCGGGCAGCGCGTCCGCGACGAGCCGCCCGAGCAGTCCGCCCGCCGGGAGACCGAGGGCGATCGCGGGCAGGACCATGTACTGCGGGCCTGCCCAGCCGGACGTCGGCAGCCAGCCCAGCCACACCCCGCACACCAGCAGCGCGATGACGGCCAGCAGGAACTCGGGCAGGGCGGCCAGCATCGCGGCGAACGCGCCGGCCGTGCCTCGTCCCCGGACCAGCACCGGCACCACCAGCGCGGCGGCCAGCAACACCGCGACGCCGAGCGCCGCGCCCATCAGGCCCAGCGAGACCTGGAGTCCGGAGATGACGGACGGCAGGACGTCGGTGCCCGACACCCAGGAGGTACCGAGATCACCGCGCAGCAGGCCGGCGGCCCACTTGCCCAGCAGGGAAAGGGGGTGGGCATCCAGGCCGAGATCCTCGCGGATCGCGGACAGGGCCTCCTCGGTCGCCACCTGCTCGGCCGACCGGGCGCGCAGCACGGTGAGCGCCGGGTCCTTGTGGGCGAGCCAGGGCAGCAGGCCGACGGTGGCCAGGACGGCGACGAGACAGACCAGGCGGGTCAGCCCGACCGGGCCGACCGCCTTCCTCGCTAGGGCCTTCACTTGACGTACGTGTCCAAGGTGACGAGCTCGCGCTCGCGCGGGTCGTGCGCGGCGTTCACGACACCGGCGGCGTCGCCCTGGATGACCCGCTCGTGGAGCATCGGGACGGCCGCGTCCTTGGCGAGCACGGCGGCCTCGGCCTCGATGATCGCCTTGCGCCGCGCCTCCCCGACCGGGGTGTCGGAGGCCTTCTTCAGGGCCTTGTCGACCCCCTTGTCGGCGAACTGCGCGAGGTTGTAGCCGCCGTCGGAGGCGAAGTCGCTGTAGAGGTACGCGGCCGGGTCACCGGAGTCCAGGATCGTGGCGCGGGAGAGGATGAACGCGTCGAACCTGCCCGCCATGGCGTCGGACTCGATGTTCGTGATCTCACGGATGTCGAGCTTCACCTTGAACCCGGCCTTCTGGAACTGCTGCTGCAGCGTCGCGGCGACCTCGGGCAGTTCGGACCGGTCGGTGTAGGTGCCGATGGTGATCGTCTTCCCGGCCGGGTCACCGGCCTTCGTGGTCCGGGTGACCGGCCCGCGCAGCTCGGCGGCCCAGGGCAGTGCCGGGCCCAGCAGCCCCTTGGCGACGTCGGCGCGACCCTCGTACACGCCCTTCACGATCGCCTCGGCGTCGATCGCCTCGCGGGCCGCCGCCCGCAGCGCGGGGTCCTTGAAGGCACCCTTCTCGTTGTTGAGGTAGAGGGTGTTGGTGCGCGGCATCGGGACCTCGGTGATCAGGTCCTGGTCCAGGATCGCCGCCTGCGAGACCGGTATCGCCTCGACGATGTCGGCCTCACCGCTGCGCAGCGCCGCCGCGCGGGCGGTGCCGTCGGGAATGAACCTCACGTCGATCCCCGCGGCCTTGGCCTTGCCGCCCCAGTAGGCGTCATAGCGGTCGAGGGTGGCGGAGGCGGTGCCCTCGGCCTTGACGAGCTCGAACGGGCCGGTGCCGGCGCCGACCGGGTTCACCCTCTTCCCCTGGTATGCCTTGGCCGCCAGGATCGACAGCTGCGGGGAGCTGAGCCGCTGCGGGACGAGGGGGTCCACGGTGGCGGTCGTGACGGTGACCTTGTCGCCGTCGGCCTTCACGGTCAGGTCGACGCCGTCGAGGATGCGCGGCTTGGGGGAGGCGGTGGCCGCCTTGGTGAGGGAGTTGGCGACGGCTTCGGCGGTGAGCTTGGTGCCGTCGTGGAAGGTGACGCCCTCGCGTATCTCGAAGGTCCACGTACGACCTGACTGCTGCCACTTGGTGGCGAGCGCGGGCTGGGCGTCGCCTTCCTTGTCGAGCTTGACGAGGGTCTCGGCGGTCGACCACCGCGACAGCTTGAACGCGTCGTCGGACAGCGGCGACAGCCCGGACAGCGGGGGCTGCATCATCGCGACACGGACGCGCTTGCCGTCCGCCCCCGCGTCGGCCGACGACTCCGCACCGGCGAAGCAGCCGGTGAGCAGCGCGGAGGCGGCGGTGAGGGCAGTGACGGGGAGAAGGCGGGCGGGGTGGCGCACGGAACCCTCCGGGTAAAAGGGTGGTCAAGAGAGCGATTGCTGCGAACCGTAGCATGATGACAATCATTTCCAACAATTGCGACCGGATTCTGGACTTCCGCGTGTGAGACGGGTGGCCGACCACCCCGAGGTCCTCTACGCCGGGCGCACCTCGCCAACTTGTCGCCCGTGCTCAGTCTCGGCCGCCCGGACACCTTCACCATCCGCTGGTTGCTCATCCGGGGCAGGGACGACGGTGGGCGGCCCGCTGTCGGGTGGATCGTCCGTGCTCGTCATCCGGTGGCCGTCACTGGAGCCGAGCCCCTTTCAGTGCCATGTGCAGCAGCAGCCGGTCCTCCCCGTCGTCCAGGTCCAGGCCCGTGAGCTGTTCCACGCGGGAGAGGCGGTAGTACAGGGTCTGGCGGTGGACGCCCAGTTCGGCGGCCGTGCGGCCGGCCTGGCCCGCGCAGTCCAGGTAGACCTCGGCGGTGTGGGCGAGTTCGTGGTGGGCGGGGGAGAGGAGAGGGGCGACCGAGGGGTCGCGGAGCCTGTCCGGGGAGAGGGAGGCCAGCAGGCGGTACGGTCCGATGCGCGACCACTCGGCCACCGGTCCGAGCCGCGGTTCCGCCAGCGCCGCGCGCGCCGCCGCCGACGCCTCCTGCCAGACGGTGCCCAGATCGGCGAGACCGGTGCGAGGGTCGCCGACGCCGGCCGCGATCTGTGCCGGGCCCTGTGCCCGGCCCTGCGTGAGCGGCCGGGACGGCACAGCGGTCGGGCCGTCCTTCAGCAACCGGGACGCCGCCGCCAGCGCCGCCGTCCGGACCTCGGGGGAACGCAGCCGTACGAGCACCGCGAGGCTCTGCCCGGTCGCCCCCCACGGGACCGTGCACAGCGCGGTCGCGTGCGGCACCGTACGCACCGACGGGCCGTCGTCGGGGTCGGCCGAGGGCCAGGGGGCCACGCAGACGACCGTATGGACGCCGTCGGCGCGTGGGCCCAGGGCCGTGCGCAGCTCGGCGACCGCCATGTCACCCTGCCAGCCGGGCTCGGCGGTCAGCACGGCCCGCAACTCCCGGCTCAGATCCGCCCCGTGCTGCGCCTCGTCCGCGAGCAGCGCGCCGATGCGGGTGGTCACCTCCATCGCCGCCGACAGCTGCCGCTCGGTCGGGCCCGGATCGTCGTCGAGCAGCCAGACGTAGCCCAGCACCACACCCTTGTGGCGTACCGGCAGGCAAATGCGTCCGCGATACACCCCCGCCTCCGGAGTCGGCGGGATCCGCACCGGGCCGGTCGCCCGCGTGATGCCGAAACCCTCGAACCATCTGCGCACCGCCGACGTGGAGCGCCGGGTCAGGATCGAGCGGGTGCGGACGGGGTCCAGGGCCGACGCGTCGAGCTCGCCCTCGCTGTCGTACGCACCGAAGGCGATCAGCTCGAAGTCCCGGTTCTCCAGCGTCGCGGGGACGCCCAGCAGCTCCGAGATCTCGTCGACCAGCTCTTGGTAGTCACCCTTGTATTCCGGCGTCACCCGGGCATTCTCCCGCATTTCCGCGAACCCTTCATACATCTGTCTGAGATCTGCGGCACGGATGCGTGACAGCTGTCGATGGCCGCCGTTCGGAGGGATCCTTAGGTTTCACGGTGGTTCTCCGTGCCGTACCCGGAACATCACCGATCGGGGTGTCGGCCGTCATCTGGCTGAGTTTGTGGAGGTGCCCCGTGCTGGGTCCCGTGATTCTCGCCGCGTCGCGCAGCGACCGGATGCGACGCCTGGTATCGGCGGCCCCGGTGACGAAGCAGGTCGTCGACCGGTTCATCCCCGGCGAGAACGTCGACGACATCGTGCCGATCATCGAGGAGCTCACCGGCAAGGGCCTGGAACTGACGATGGACGTCGTCGGCGAGGACATCACCCGTCCCGATCAGGCCGCCGCCGCCCGGGACTCCTACCTGCGCCTGGTCGACCGGATCAAGGACCTGGAGCTCGGCGACCGCGTCGAGATGTCCGTCAAGCTGTCCATGTTCGGCCAGGCCCTGGACGGCGGCCACGAGCTCGCGCTCGCCAACGTCCGGCCCGTCGTCGAGGCCGCCGCCGCCATCGGCACCACGGTCACGCTCGACGCGGAGGACCACACCACCCTCGACTCGATGTTCGCCATCCACGAGGAGCTGCGCGAGGACTTCCCGCAGACGGGCTGCGTCATCCAGGCCTACCTCTTCCGCACCGAGGCCGACGCCCGCCGCCTCGCCGCGAACGGCAGCCGCGTGCGGCTGGTCAAGGGTGCCTACAAGGAGCCCGCCGACGTCGCCTACCAGCAGAAACACGAGATCGACAAGGCGTACGTCCGCATCCTGAAGATTCTGATGGAGGGCGACGGGTATCCGATGATCGGGTCCCACGACCCGCGCCTGATCTCCATCGGCCAGGAACTCGCCCGGCGCGCCGGGCGCAAGCTGGACGAGTACGAGTTCCAGATGCTGTACGGCATCCGCAGCGAGGAGCACCTGCGCCTCGCCGCCGAGGGCCACCGCATGCGCGTGTACACGGCCTACGGCACCGACTGGTACGGCTACTTCATGCGCCGGCTTGCGGAGAAGCCCGCCAACCTGCGGTTCTTCCTCCGGTCCATGGTCAGCAAGGGCTGAGCCCCACACAACGGCTTGAAACACACCGCTCAGTAAGGAGTTACGGAACCCATGGACGCTGTGACCCAGGTCCCCACCCCTGTCAACGAGCCGGTGCACGGCTACGCCCCCGGCTCGCCCGAGCGTGCCCGGCTGGAGGCCAAGCTCAAGGAGCTGGCCGAGAACCCGATCGACCTGCCCTGCACCATCGGCGGCGAGAAGCGGATGGGCGGCGGTGAGCGGTTCGACGTCGTGCAGCCGCACAACCACAAGGCCCGCCTCGGCACCTACGGCAACGCCACCCAGCAGGACGCCCAGGACGCCGTCGACGCGGCCCTCGCCGCCGCGCCGGCCTGGCGCGCGATGTCCTTCGACGACCGTGCCGCGATCATCCTGCGCGCCGCCGAGCTGCTGGCCGGCCCGTGGCGCGAGACGCTGGCCGCCTCCACCATGCTCGGCCAGTCCAAGACCGCCCAGCAGGCCGAGATCGACACGCCCTGCGAGCTGATCGACTTCTGGCGCTTCAACGTCAAGTACGCCCGTGACCTGCTCGCCGAGCAGCCCCCGGCCAACTCCCCGGGCGTCTGGAACCGCCTCGACCACCGCCCGCTGGAGGGCTTCGTCTACGCGATCACGCCGTTCAACTTCACGGCGATCGCGGGCAACCTGCCGACGGCCCCCGCCCTCATGGGCAACGTCGTCGTCTGGAAGCCGTCCCCGACGCAGACCCACGCCGCCGTGCTGCTCATGCAGCTGCTGGAGGAGGCAGGTCTGCCCAAGGGCGTCATCAACCTCGTCACCGGCGACGGCATCGAGGTCTCCAAGGTGGCTCTTGAGCACCGTGACCTCGCCGGCATCCACTTCACCGGCTCGACCAAGACCTTCCAGTACCTGTGGAAGACGGTCGGCAACAACATCGAGAAGTACCGCTCCTACCCGCGCATCGTCGGCGAGACCGGCGGCAAGGACTTCGTCGTCGCCCACCCGAGCGCCGACAAGGCGATCCTGAAGACCGCCCTGACCCGCGGTGCCTTCGAGTACCAGGGCCAGAAGTGCTCGGCGACCTCCCGGGCGTACATCCCGGCATCGATCTGGAACTCCGGCTTCAAGGAGGAGTTCGCCGCCGAGGTCGACCACATCACCATGGGTGACGTCACCGACCTGTCCCACTTCATCGGCGCCGTCATCGACGAGCGCGCCTTCGCCAAGAACAAGGCCGCGATCGACCGCGCCACGGAGGACCCGGCCTGCACGATCGTCGCGGGCGGCTCCTACGACGACTCGGTCGGCTACTTCGTCCGCCCGACGGTCATCGAGTGCACCGACCCGGAGAACGAGGTCTTCACGACCGAGTACTTCGGCCCGATCCTCGCCGTGCACGTCTACGAGGACGACAAGTACGACGAGATGCTGGACCAGATGGAGTCGGTCTCCGCCTACGCGCTCACCGGCTCCGTCATCTCCGGTGACCGCGCCGCCGCGGCGTACACGATGGACAAGCTGCGCTACGCGGCCGGCAACTTCTACATCAACGACAAGTCCACCGGCGCCGTCGTCGGCCAGCAGCCGTTCGGCGGTGGCCGCGCCTCCGGCACCAACGACAAGGCCGGCGCCCCGCAGAACCTGATGCGCTGGACGCTGACCCGCGCCATCAAGGAGACGCTGGTTCCGCCGACCGACTACACCTACCCGCACATGGGCTGACACGTCGGCGCAACCGAGAAGGCCGGGTCCCGAGCGGACCCGGCCTTCTCGGGCTGTGCGGACGCGCTACTCGGCGATCTCCGTGCGCTCCCACCACTCGTACACCGGCAGCCTGCCCTCCGGTGTGTCCGCGTGCCGTGAAGTCGGCCTGAAGTGCTCGTATCCGCCGCGGAGCCGGATCTTCGCGTCCGGGCCTGGGGACGGGGTCGCGACGATCCGTTCGGGCAGGTCGTCGGGGCCACCCTCGAGGAACACTTTCGACGTGTCGTTCATGGGTTCACCGGTTCCCCTCGTCCTGTCCCGGTCTCCCGCGACCCGCGCAGGATCAGCCGAGTGGGCCATCCGCCCGATACTGGCCGGATGACCACCTCCCGGTGTACGACGACGCCGGGCGGCCGGCGGCGCACGGTGCGGTGATCATGCGGCGGGTACGGCACCGGGACCGGTGGCTGCGGGTCGGTTACGTCGAGGCGGTCGCCGTACGGTCCGACGCGCGGCGGACGGGGCTGGGCGGTCGGGTGATGGCCGAGCTGGTCTTCGACTGGCGGGACGCGGACGTGCTCTGAGGGGGCATAGCCAAAGGCGCAGGTCAGGTGTGTGTGACTCACTCCACCGTCTCAGATAGTAGGAAGTCCGAGTAATTGTGGAGACAGACGCGCTGTCCTCCCTTAGCTTTGTAGAAGCCGAACGTCTCGCTCGATCAAGCGAATGGCGGTCGTGAGCCGGGCCCCGTGCAGGCAACCCCTGCGGCACCGCTCCCCGCCCATCCGGCGTCTCGCAACCCCCTCTTTGCACTCCCGGATTGTCGAAGGAGTCGATTTCCCATGGCCGAGACGACCGCCCGCCGTCGAGTCCGTCACCTCTCCCGTACGAGCGAGTCCGACCGAAAGAACGCCGCAGCCGCCCTCCAGCGCGCCCTCGACCGCAGGGACAACGGCGGGGTCACGGGCCACCAGGCCGCCTGACCCGGCACAGCGAACGCCGCAGCGCACACCACACCAGCCGGGAGCCGCGCCCGCACGGGGTGCGGCGCGGGGCTCACGCTCCGCGCCGCACCTCGAAATGGTCGATGCGCTCGCCGCTTCCTGCCAGCGCCGACACCGTCAGGCGAGGCCGCGGGCCGCTCTCCGCCTCCACCGAGAGGAAGGAGAAGCCCCGGTACCGCACGCGCGACCACCGCACGCTCTCCGCCTTGGTGTCGCGCGACTTGGTCCACCTGAAGGTGTCGACCGACTCCCGCTCGCTCACGTGCCCCTCGTAGCTCTCCTCGACGCCCGCGGGGAAGCCGTACAGCTCCTTGCCCCCGCCGCCCGCCGTGACGTACACGATCCCGTCCCGCGTCGGGTCCGTGGCCGCGCCGATCGGCACCCGCGCCCCGACCTCGCCGTTCTTGATGGCGTCCGTGCGCTCGTAGACGTGGTTGTGCCCGTTGATCACCAGGTCCACCTGGTGCCGGGCGAACAACGGCACCCACTCGGCCCGCACCCCGCCGTCGGACGCGTGCGTGGACGTCGAGTACGCGCAGTGGTGGAAGTAGACGACGACGAAGTCGACGTCCCGCGCCGCCCGCAGTTCCCCGAGCCGCTCGTCCAGCCACTTCGTCTGCCGACCGTCCGTGTGGCCCAGGTTGGCGGGAATCTCGTACGACACGTCGTTCGCGTCCAGCGCCACGAAGCCGACGTTGCCGTAGGTGAAGGAGTAGGCGCCCGGCGTCGAACGGGCGTCGAAGCCGCTGTCCGGCAGGGACCAGCGGGCCAGTTGGCCGCCGTAGCCCTCCGGGGAGTACCAGGCCTCCATGTCGTGGTTGCCGGTCGTCACCATCCACGGCACCGACCTGGCCACGGACTCGGTCTGCTTGAGGTACAGGTCCCAGAAGCGGGGGTCGTAGCGGTCCGACCGCCTGCCCAGCCCTTTGGCGTTGGCGTAGCAGATGTCACCGGCGTGCAGGTGGAAGGCCGGGTCGCGACGCAGCAGGACGTGCTCGTTGGTCGCCGCCGCCTCGCTGACGCCCTGGTCGCCGAAGGCGGTGAAGGTGAAGGTCCGCGGGGTGGCGGGGGCGGTCCGGAAGGAGGCGATCGTCGCGCGGTTGTGCGGCGAGGCCGGGTCGAAGCCGTCGTGGCCCACCCCGTAGTAGTACGTCGTGCCGGGGCGCAGTGAGTCCAGGGCGGCGTGGACGTAGTACTGCTCCAGTGCCGCGCGCACGCCGCGCAGTTCGGGGGTGTGCAGAGCCCGGACCTCGGCCTCGATGCCGCGGCTCAGGTCGTCCGGGCGCAGACCGATCCGGACGACCGGCTTGCGTACCGCGGCCGGCACCTGCCAGGAGATCCGCATCTGCGTCTTCGGGTCGGCGCCGAAGGCGAGGTGGCGGCCGAAGGGCGTGACGGCCGAGCCCGGCACCTCGGACGCGGACGCCGAAGGGGTGGGCGTCCTGCCCGGCGCCGAACCGGAGCAGCCCGTCAGCAGCCCGCCCGCCACCGCGCCGGCCGTCACCAGGGTGCGGCGCCGGGACAGTTTCGTCCGCAGGTACTCGTGCTGTTCCGCCATGCTCATACGGCGGGCGAGCTGCGGGGGGATGCCGAAGTCAGGGATGTCCATGGGGGGAAAGTTCCCAGCGGAGGCCAACACCCGCCGGACATACGGGTGAACGGCGGTCGACGCGCAAGCGCCGTCCCCCGTCCGGCTGTCCGTATCGCGGACGCGGCATGTCATCCCATGGGACGAGGAGTAGGGTGCCGACATGTCTCGCAGCATCAATCTCGCAGTGATCCCGGGTGACGGCATCGGCCAGGAGGTCGTGGCCGAAGGTCTGAAGGTCCTCTCCGCCGTCCTTCCGCAGGATGTGAAGCTGGAGACCAAGGAGTACGACTTCGGCGCCAAGCGCTACCACGCCACCGGTGAGACCCTCACCGACGCCGATGTCGAGGCGCTCAAGAAGCACGACGCCATCCTGCTCGGCGCGATCGGCGACCCCTCGGTCCCGTCCGGCGTCCTGGAGCGCGGTTTCCTGCTCAAGCTCCGCTTCCTCTTCGACCACCACGTCAACCTGCGTCCGTCGAAGCTCCTCCCGGGTGTCGCCACCCCGCTCGCCGGTCAGCCGGAGATCGACTTCATCGTCGTCCGCGAGGGCACCGAGGGCCCGTACACGGGCAATGGCGGCACCATCCGCAAGGGCACCCCGCACGAGGTCGCCACCGAGGTCTCCGTCAACACGGCCTTCGGTGTCGAGCGTGTCGTCCGCGACGCCTTCGCCCGCGCGCAGGCCCGTCCCCGCAAGAAGCTCGCGCTGATCCACAAGAACAACGTGCTGGCCTTCGCGGGCCACCTGTGGACGAACATCTTCAACCAGGTGGCCGAGGAGTTCCCCGACGTCACCACCGAGTACATGCACGTCGACGCGGCGACCATCTACCTGGTCACGCAGCCCGAGCGGTTCGACGTGATCGTCACCGACAACCTCTTCGGCGACATCATCACCGACCTCGCCGCGGCCGTCTCCGGCGGCATCGGCGTCGCCGCGAGCGGCAACATCAACCCGAGCGGCGAGTTCCCGTCCATGTTCGAGCCGGTCCACGGCTCGGCCCCCGACATCGCCGGCCAGGGCAAGGCGGACCCGAGCGCCACCGTCCTGTCCGTCGCCCTGCTGCTGCGCCACCTCGGCTACGAGGCCGAGGCCGGCCGCATCGAGGACGCCGTCTCCGCCGACCTCGCGGAGCGCACCGGCAAGCCCGCCCGCAGCACGTCGGAGATCGGCGACGCGCTGGCCGTACGCGTAGCCGGCTGACCCGCCGCGCGCCACTCGAACCTCAGAAGCCGCCGGGTCGCTTCCCACCCGGCGGCTTCCCCATGTCCGCCGCCGGGTGACACCATCGACCCCTGGGTCGCGATTCACGCCGAACAGGCCGATTTCTTCCGCGGCTGCCGCTTGCGATAATCGAACGCGGAGCCGCCGAATGAGGGAATGCTCGGACGTCCTAGCACTGGACACGGACAGTACTGGCGTGAGCGCGGCCCGCCACAACGAAACCGGTGAAGGACATCCACTCATGACGACGCCCACGATCGAGCTCAAGCCTTCCGCCAGCCCGCTCGCCGCCGCAGACCGCGAGGCCATCCTGGCCGACCCGGGGTTCGGCCGCCACTTCACCGACCACATGGTGACGATCAAGTGGACCGAGGGCCGCGGCTGGCACGACGGCCAGCTCGTGCCGTACGCGCCGATCTCCCTCGACCCGGCCTCCATGGTCCTGCACTACGCGCAGGAGATCTTCGAGGGGCTCAAGGCATACCGGCAGCCCGACGGGACCGTCGCCACCTTCCGCCCCGAGAAGAACGCCAAGCGCTTCCAGGGCTCCGCGCGCCGGCTCGGCATGCCGGAGCTGCCGGTCGAGACGTTCATCGAGGCGTGCGACGCGCTGGTCAGGCAGGACGCGGCCTGGGTGCCGGCGCACGGCGGCGAGGAGTCCCTCTACCTGCGGCCGTTCATGTTCGCCTCGGAGGTCGGCCTGGGCGTGAAGCCCGCCAGTGAGTACCTGTTCATGGTCATCGCCTCCCCGGCCGGCGCGTACTTCCCGGGCGGCGTCAAGCCGGTGTCGATCTGGGTCTCCGAGGACCACGTCCGCGCGGTCCCCGGCGGCATGGGTGACGCGAAGACGGGCGGCAACTACGCCGCCTCCCTGCTGGCCCAGGCCGAGGCGGCCGCCGAGGGCTGCGCCCAGGTCTGCTACTTGGACGCGGTGGAGCGCAAGTGGGTCGAGGAACTCGGCGGCATGAACCTGTACTTCGTGTACGGCGACAAGATCATCACTCCGTCCCTCACCGGCTCCATCCTGGAGGGCGTCACCCGTGACTCCCTGCTGACCGTCGCCCGCGACCTCGGCTACGAGGCCGAGGAGGGCCGCGTCTCCGTCGACCAGTGGCAGCGCGACTCGGAGAACGGCACCCTCACCGAGGTCTTCGCCTGCGGTACGGCGGCGGTCATCACTCCGGTCGGCACCGTGAAGCGCACGGGTGCCGAGTGGCAGCAGAGCGGCGGAGAGCCCGGCGAAGTGACGCTGAAGCTCCGCCAGGCTCTCCTGGACATCCAGCGGGGCACTGCCGTGGACCAGCACGGCTGGATGCACAAGCTGGGCTGATCGGTCGCTCGGTGTCGAGGCCGGGGTCGCCGGGGGCCGCCGCCCCCGGGCCCCCGCTTCAGCCCCGAAAGGGCTTCATCCTCAAACGCCGGACGGGCTGCCTTCGCCGACCGGCACCGAGTGGTCGGCCCCGGCTTCCTCCTGCGCGGAACCCGGGGCCGACAGCGCGTATGCCACGCCGCCCACCAGCCCCGACAGCAGGAAGCTGCAGTCCACCCCGCCCGTCAGCCCCAGCAGCGGCCCCTCGTACCACGGCAGCGCGACCGACAGCACGCCGACCACCGCGCCCAGCGCCCACGACACCGTCGCCCGGACGTTCCAACCGCCGCGGAACCAGTAGATCCCGCCCCGCGCACGCCGGTTGAACACCTGGAGCGCCTCCGCGTCGTACACCCCGCGACAGCGTGCGAAGCCGATGAGGGTGATGACCGCCCACGGGGTGCCGATGGCCGTCAGCAGCAGGACGAACGACGTCATCGCGTCCTGGGCGCTGGAGGCGTAGTGGCCGACGAAGACGCACACCGTGGCGATGACCGCGACCGCGTACGTCGCCGTCGCGCGGGAGGCGCGCGGCAGGATGGCGTCCAGGTCGAGGCCCATGGAGTAGAGCATCAGGCCCGCGTTGCCGACCGAGCCGGCCGAGGCGGCCAGGAGCAGCGGGATCAGGTACCAGGTGGGGGAGGCGTCGACCAGGGGCCCCGCGTAGTCGAGGGCCGCCCGCGCCGCGTACGCCGTGAAGGTGCCGAACAGCTGCGGGACCAGCAGGCCGAGGAGCAGGCCGAGCCAGGTCGCGTGCAGGACCCGGCGGGAGGAGTGGCGGGCCGGGGAGATGTAGCGGGTGTAGTCGCCGAGCAGGGTGATGAAGGCGATCGGGCCGGACAGCCCGGCCGCCACCATCGCCAGCAGCCAGGTCGGCCAGAACCCGCCCAGCAGGTAGCCGCCCGCCTCGGGCAGCGCGGCGGTGGTGAACTGGGGCGCGTAGGCGAGCACGCCCAGGACGAGCAGCGCCGTCATGCCGATCGCGAGGACCCGGGACATGGCGAGCAGCACGCGGTAGCCGTACACCGCCCCGGCGACGGTCGCGGCGGCGAGGAGCGCGTAGACGACGCCGTACGACACGTCGTTCGCCGGGATGCCGAGCAGGCGGCCCAGGACGCTCACCATCACGTCGCCGCCGATCCACACCGTCAGCGCGGAGTAGCCGAGCGCCAGCAGCAGGCCGACGACCGAGCCGACCAGTCGGCCCCGGACCCCGAACTGGGCGCCGGAGGACGTGGACAGGTTCGTCGCCGTGCGCAGCGAGATCAGGGCCAGCGGGGCGGTGAGGGCCGTGCCGGCCAGGGTGCCCACCACGATCGAGCTGACCGACGCCCACCAGTCCAGGCCGAACGACGGCGGCAGCCAGCCGAAGACGATCACTCCTAGACAGAGGTTCGAGCCCAGCAGGATCGAGACGAGGTCCCGGGGGCCGCTCGTGCGTTCCTCGTCGGGGATGGTGTCGACTCCGCGCTGTTCCATCGGCATGGCAGGTCTCCTTCGATCGGCCGCCAGAATTAGAGCGACGTTCAATGTGGGCGATCGGCTGTGCTGAGTCAACACTTCGGTTGCCGGGAATTCATGTTTAGAGTGATGCTCTAATCTGACCGAAGCAAGGAGGTGCCCACGGCATGAGACTGACCCCCACGGAACGTGACCGGCTGCTTCTCTTCGGAGCCGCCGAGCTGGCCCGCGCCCGCCGAGCCCGCGGTCTGCGGCTCAACGTGCCGGAGGCGACCGCGCTGATCGCGGACACCGTGTGCGAGGCCGCCCGCGACGGCGCCCGGCTGGCGGAGGCCATCGCACGCGCCCGGTCGGTGCTCGGCCCGGACGACGTGCTGCCGGGCGTCGCCGACGTCGTCACCGAGGTGCATGTCGAGGCGGTCTTCGACGACGGTTCCCGGCTCGCGGTCGTCAGCGACCCGATCGGCGGGGGCCTCGGCGACCGGGCCCCCGGCGCGCTGCTGCCGGGCCCCGCGCACGCCGAGCCCGAAGCGGTCGTACGGCTGACGGTCACCAACACCGCCACCGTGCCGGTCTCGGTCACCTCCCACTTCCACTTCTTCGAGGCCAACCCGCGGCTCGACTTCGTCCGGGAGCGGGCCTACGGGATGCGGCTCGCCGTCCCCGCCGGGTCGTCCGTGCGGTTCGGGCCGGGGCAGAGCGCCGAGGTCGGGCTGGTGCCCATCGGGGGCGAGCGGATCGCCATCGGGTTCGCCGGGCTGGTCGACGGGGCGCTGGACGCGCCCGGCGCCCGCGAGGAGGCACTGCGCCGCGCCGCCGCCTGCGGCTACCTCGGCGTACCGGAAACACCTGACCAGGAGGTCGAGCGATGAGCCGCCCAGGAGGCCACCCCGCCGAGGCGCGGCGCCTCACCCCGCACGAGTACGCCGCCACCCACGGCCCGCGCGCCGGCGACCGCGTCCGGCTCGGCGACTCCGGGCTGACGATCCGCGTCGAGTCCGACGCGCAGAAGTACGGCGACGAGTTCCTCGCCGGGTTCGGCAAGACCGCCCGCGACGGGCTGCACCTCAAGGCGGCCGCCGTCCGGGAGACCTGTGACGTCGTCATCAGCAACGTCGTCGTGATCGACGTGGTGCTGGGGATCCGGAAGGTCTCCATCGGGATCAGGGAGGGCCGGATCTGCTCGATCGGGCGGGCCGGGAACCCCGACACCCTCGACGGGGTCGACGTCGTCGTCGGCACCGGGACCTCGATCGTGTCCGGTGAGGGGCTCATCGCCACCGCCGGGGCCGTCGACACCCACGTCCACCTGCTGTCGCCGCGCGTCATGGAGGCCTCGCTCGCCTCCGGGGTGACCACGATCATCGGGCAGGAGTTCGGGCCGGTGTGGGGCGTCGGGGTCAACTCGCCCTGGGCGCTGCGGCACGCGTTCAACGCCTTCGACGCCTGGCCGGTCAACATCGGCTTCCTGGGGCGCGGTTCGTCGTCCTCGTCGGCGCCCCTGGTCGAGGCCCTCGCCGAGGGCGGCGCGTCCGGCTTCAAGGTGCACGAGGACATGGGCGCCCACACCCGCGCCCTGGACACCGCCCTGCGCGTCGCCGAGGAACACGACGTCCAAGTGGCCCTGCACAGCGACGGGTTGAACGAGTGCCTGTCCGTCGAGGACACCCTGCGCGTCCTGGAGGGCCGCACCATCCACGCCTTCCACATCGAGGGCTGCGGCGGCGGACACGTGCCGAACGTGCTGAAGATGGCCGGCGTGCCGAACGTCATCGGCTCCTCCACCAACCCCACCCTGCCCTTCGGCCGGGACGCGGTCGCCGAGCACTACGGCATGATCGTCTCCGTCCACGACCTCAAGACCGACCTGCCCGGCGACGCCGCCATGGCCCGCGACCGCATCCGCGCCGGGACCATGGGCGCCGAGGACGTGCTGCACGACCTGGGCGCGATCGGCATCACCTCGTCGGACGCGCAGGGCATGGGCCGCGCGGGGGAGACGGTCCGCCGTACGTTCGCCATGGCCGGGAAGATGAAGGCCGAGTTCGGCGCCCCGGACGACGGCCACGACAACGAGCGCGTCCTGCGCTACATGGCCAAGCTGACCATCAACCCGGCGATCGCCCACGGACTCGCGCACGAGGTGGGGTCACTGGAGGTCGGCAAGCTCGCCGACATCGTGCTGTGGCGGCCGGAGTACTTCGGCGCCAAGCCGCAGCTGGTCCTCAAGGCGGGCTTCCCGGCGTACGGGGTGGTCGGCGACCCCAACGCGGCCACCGACACCTGCGAACCGCTCGTGCTGGGGCCGCAGTTCGGGGCGCACGGGGCCACACCCGCCGACATCTCGGTCGCCTTCGTCGCCCGGGCGGCCGTCGACCAGGGCAACGACGCGATGCCCACGCGCAGAAGGAGGGTCGCCGTCCGGGGCACCCGCGGCATCGGACCCGCCGACCTGCGCCTGAACTCCCGTACCGGATCCGTCGACGTCGACCAGCGCACCGGTCTGGTCACCCTCGACGGCGAGCCGCTGCGCTCGGAGCCGGCCGAGTCCGTCTCCCTCAACCGTCTGTACTTCCTCTGAACGTCACAGCTTTCTAAGGACACTTCATGTCTGCTGCCCCCGAAGGCTTCCGCATGCCCGCCGAGTGGGCTCCGCACGAGCGCACCTGGATGGCGTGGCCGGGACCCAACGCCACCTTCGACGACCCGGAGGACCTGGCGGCCGCCCGTATCGCCTGGGCGTCCGTCGCGCGGGCGATCCGCCGCTTCGAGCCCGTGACGATGGTGTGCGGCCCCGGGCAGTCGGCCGAGGCCCGGACGCTGCTCGGCCCCGGTGTCGACACCGTCGAGCGGGAACTCGACGACGCCTGGATGCGGGACGTCGGACCCACCTTCCTCACCAACGGCAAGGGCGAACTCGCCGCCGTCGACTGGACGTTCAACGGCTGGGGCGCCCAGGAGTGGGCCCGCTGGGAGCACGACGCGAAGATCGCCGCGTATGTCGCGGACCTCGCCGGCGCGACGCGGACGTACGCCTCGAAGCTCGTCAACGAAGGCGGTGCCCTCCATGTCGACGGCGAGGGCACCGTCCTGCTCACGGAGACGGTCCAGCTCGGCCCCGAGCGCAACCCGGACTGGACGCGTGAGCAGGTGGAGGCCGAGATCCACGCCCACCTGGGCACCCGCAAGGCGATCTGGCTGCCGCGGGGCCTCACCGGCGACTACCCGCCCCATGGCTTCGGCACCCTCGGCCACGTCGACATCGTCGCCGCCTTCGCCCGCCCCGGAGTGGTCGTGGCCCATGTGCAGCCGGACCCGGCGCACCCCGACCACGACGTGACCAAGGAGGTCGTCGGCCTGCTGAAGGCGCAGACGGACGCGCGCGGCCGCCGCCTGGAGGTCGTCGAGGTCCCCGCCCCGACCGTCCTGGAGGCCGAGGGCCACTGGGCCGACTACTCCTACATCAACCACTACCTCTGCAACGGCGGCGTGGTCCTGTGCGGCTTCGACGACCCGCGTGACGAGATCGCGGCCGGCATCTTCCGGCGGCTGTTCCCCGAGCGGACGGTGACGCTGGTGGACGCCCGGACGATCTTCGCCGGCGGGGGCGGCATCCACTGCATCACCCAGCAGCAGCCGAGGGCCGTGGTCCGGTAGAACGTACGGGTGAACGTACTGCTGCCCCGCACGGCCTGTGACCGCCCTCTCACCGAGCCGCTCGCCGGCCGCCTCCGCGAGGCGCCGCCGCGACCCGGGGACGACGGGGTGCCGCGTCCGGGCGCCGTCCGGGTGGCCGCCGTATGACGCCACCGCCGCGGTCCCCGCGCCGCCGCACCCCCGCCCCGCCCCGCGAGGACGTGCTCGCCGCCGCCATGGAGATGATCGCCGAGCGCGGTCTGGAGAAACTCACCATGGCGGCGCTCGGCCGCGAGGTCGGCATGAGCAGCGGGCACCTCCTCTACTACTTCCACTCCAAGGACGAACTGCTGCTCCAGACCCTGGAGTGGAGCGAGGGCCGGCTCGGCGCCGAGCGGGGCCGGCTGCTGACACGGGCGTCCGCCACGGTCCGCGCACGGATCGAGGCGTACGTCGACCTGTACGTCCCCGCCGGCCACCGCGACCCGCACTGGACCCTCTGGCTGGAGGTCTGGAACCGCTCGCAGAACGCCGACGACGAGGCCCGCGACCGCCAGGCCGCCATCGAGGGCGCCTGGCACCGGGACCTGGTGGCGCTGCTGGCGGAGGGGGTGTCGCGGGGCGAGTTCCGGCCGGTCGACCCGGACCGGTTCGCCGCCCGGCTGCGGGCGCTGCTCGACGGGTTCTCCATCCATGTGGCGATCGGCCTGCGAGGCACGGACCGGGCGCAGGTTCTGCGCCACGTAAGGGAGTTCCTGGACGACGGCCTCCTCGCGGACGTCTGAGCCCGCGCCCTGGTTGTACGCAATAATGCGGATTGACCCTGTAGCGCGTGGTGCGTTTGCCTCGTTACGGAGCCCCCGGCGCGGGGCTGGGGGAGAGCGTCCACGGGGACCACAGGGGGGACCATGCGCAGAGCCACACGTGTGTCCGGCGTTTCCTCAGGGGCGGCGCTGCTGCTCGCGTTCACCGGCACGACCGCGGCCGCGGCGCCGCACGCACCCGTGATCGAGCGGATCAGCACCGCCGCCGACGGCACCCAGGCCGACGGACCGTCGAACGACGCCGCGATCAGCGCCGTGCGGCAGTTGATCAGCGTGGACCGCTGGGGCGGCCGCAACGACCTGCCGGCCGGGAAGCCCTCCGTCAACGCCGACGGCACCGTCGTGGCGTTCGAGTGGGCGTCCCCCGATCTGGTGGCGGGGGACACCAACGGGGTGTCGGACGTCTTCCTGCGGACAGCGCGATGACCACGACGAACACGAACACGAACACGAACACGAACGAGAACGAGAACAAGAACAAGAACACAGGGGGAAGTGTGCTCAGAAGCATGCGTGGGGTGTCCGTGGCGGTGCTCGCGGGGGCGATGGTCGCCCTCTCGGCGACCTCCGCCGCACCGGCGCCCGGCCCGCGGACCGAGCGGATCACGCTGTCCGCGAGCGGGGAGCAGATCCAGCGGGGGGCGGGCGGCCCGGCGCTCAGCTCCGACGGCCGCTACGCCGCGTTCGTCTCGGACGACGCCGGCGTGGTGGCGGGCGACACCAACGGGGTGACCGACGTGTTCGTCCGGGACCTGCGCCGGGGGACCGTCGAGCGGGTCAACGTCGCGTCGGACGGGACGCAGGCGGACGGCGGCGGCAGCCACCGGGCGGAGATCAGCGGCGACGGCCGGTACGTCGCGTTCGTCTCCCGGGCGAAGAACCTCGTCGACTGGTCCGAACCGCCCCACCCCTACGCCGACGACATGTACGTGCACGACCGTCGCACCGGGCGCACGGAACGCGTCAGCATCGCCGCCGACGGCGGATCCGGCTCGGTCTTCGACAGCTTCGACATGTCCCGCGACGGCCGGTACGTCGCCTTCACCGCCTCCTCCGGGCGGATGGAGGGGGACCCGGCCGACCAGACCCTCGCGTACGTCGTCGACCGCCGCACCGGCACCGCCGAGCGGATCAGCGACCACGTCCCCTCGGACTGGTACGTCGCGTCCGTCACCCTGAGCGCGGACGGCAGCCACCTGGCCTACGTGCAGCGGCACCCGCGCGGCGGGCGGCACGAGCTGTGGCTGGCAGACCTGCGCACCGGCGAGCGGAAACTGGTGAACGCCACACCGGAGGGCCACCCCACCCACGGCTCCCCGGCGGGCGCGACGCTCTCCGAGGACGGCAGCCTCGTGGCGTACTCCTCCTTCGACGAGGACGTGGTCCCCGAGGCGCCGACGTACACCTGGGAGCTCTACCTCTACGACGGCCGCACGGGCAAGACGCGGTGGATGACCCATGAGGGCAGGGGCGGGCTGGGCGCCGGGATCCTCAGCCCCGACGGCCGCCGGCTCGCCTACCTGACCGAGACCCCGTCGGGCGAGGAGACGGTCGTCGAGAACGTCCATGTGCGGGACCTGCGCACCGGCCGGACCGAACTGGTCACCCGCACGGTGACGGGAGGACCGCAGAGCGAGGGCTACGCGGCACCCACCGCGTTCGCCCGCGACGGCCGGCTGCTCGCCTTCTCCTCGTCCTCGTCCGCACTCGTCCCCGGCGACACCAACGCCGCGGGCGACGGCTTCCTGCGCCGACTGCGGTGATCAGCGCAGTGCTCGCATCCTGAGACGGACGGTGAGCACGGGGACGACTTGTGCCAGACTGCCCCCGTGCTCTCGTTCGCCATGATTATTGGCAGCAGGCGCGCCGGTCCGCAGTGACCACCACGTACGACCAGGTACGGGTGGACACCGTCGTCCTCGACCCGCGCGCAGACCTCTCGCACCCGCGAGGGGTTTTTCTGTTTCCCGGCCCACCCGCAGCCGGGCGGAGAGCGCGAGGGACCATAGGTGGGGGCGGTGGAGCCGGTCATTCCGGTAGACCGAGATCCAACACAGGAGCCTTACGACCATGACGGTAACCAGCGAGCTCGACGACTCGTTCCACGTCTTCGACACCACCCTGCGCGACGGCGCCCAGCGCGAGGGCATCAACCTCACCGTCGCCGACAAGCTGGCCATCGCACGGCACCTGGACGACTTCGGCGTGGGCTTCATCGAGGGCGGCTGGCCCGGCGCCAACCCGAGGGACACCGAGTTCTTCGCCCGCGCCCAGCAGGAGATCGACTTCACACACGCCCAGCTGGTCGCCTTCGGCGCGACCCGCCGCGCGGGCGCCAAGGCCGCCGACGATCCGCAGGTCAAGGCACTCCTGGACTCCGGGGCCCCGGTGATCACGCTGGTCGCGAAGTCCCACGACCGGCATGTGGAGCTCGCCCTGCGCACCACCCTGGACGAGAACCTGGAGATGGTCCGCGACACGGTGTCGTACCTGTGCGAGCAGGGCCGCCGCGTCTTCGTCGACTGCGAGCACTTCTTCGACGGCTACCGCGCCAACCCCGAGTACGCGAAGTCCGTCGTCCGCACGGCGTCGGAAGCCGGCGCCGATGTCGTCATCCTCTGCGACACCAACGGCGGCATGCTCCCCGCCCAGGTCCAGGCGGTCGTCTCCACCGTCCTCGCCGACACCGGTGCCCGGCTCGGCATCCACGCCCAGGACGACACCGGCTGCGCCGTCGCCAACACCCTCGCGGCGGTCGACGCGGGCGCGACCCACGTCCAGTGCACGGCCAACGGCTACGGCGAGCGCGTCGGCAACGCCAACCTGTTCCCCGTGGTGGCGGCCCTGGAGCTGAAGTACGGCAAGAAGGTCCTCCCGGGCGGCCACCTGCGCGAGATGACCCGTATCTCGCACGCCATCGCCGAGGTCGTCAACCTCACCCCCTCCACGCACCAGCCGTACGTCGGCGTCTCCGCCTTCGCGCACAAGGCCGGACTGCACGCCTCCGCGATCAAGGTCGACCCGGACCTGTACCAGCACATCGACCCCGAACTGGTCGGCAACACCATGCGCATGTTGGTCTCCGACATGGCGGGCCGCGCCTCCGTCGAGCTCAAGGGCAAGGAGCTCGGCATCGACCTCGGCGGCGACCGCGAGCTGGTCGGCCGGGTGGTCGAGCGGGTGAAGGAGCGGGAGCTGGCGGGCTACACGTACGAGGCCGCCGACGCGAGCTTCGAACTCCTCCTGCGCGCCGAGGTCGAGGGCAAGCCCCTGAAGTACTTCGACGTCGAGTCCTGGCGCGCGATCGTCGAGGACCGCCCCGACGGCACCCACGCCAACGAGGCCACGGTCAAACTGTGGGCCAAGAGCGAGCGCATCGTCGCCACGGCCGAGGGCAACGGCCCGGTCAACGCCCTGGACCGCGCGCTCCGGGTCGCCCTGGAGAAGATCTACCCCCAGCTCGCCAAGCTGGACCTCGTCGACTACAAGGTCCGCATCCTGGAGGGCGTCCACGGCACCCAGTCCACGACCCGCGTCCTGATCTCCACGTCCGACGGGGCGGGGGAGTGGTCGACGGTCGGCGTCGCCGAGAACGTCATCGCGGCGTCGTGGCAGGCGCTGGAGGACGCCTACACGTACGGGCTGCTGCGGGCCGGGGTGACGCCGGCGGAGTAGCCGTACCGGTTGCCCGGCGTCGGTGCGGGCCGGTGAGGGGGTGGGTGCGCGGCCCGGCGCGACGGGGGCGCCGCACTGACTTGTGCGAGGGCGCACCACCGCCTCCCGGCCGGCGCCTTCATTAGCTGAAGGGACAACACGTCTGATCCGGCCGGGAGTTGCCCGGACCCCGGGTCTGACGTGAAGTCTTGACGCCAAGCAGGGGCGCCAGTTGACTCAAGGCGTGAGTTAAGTCATAAGTGGACTCTGAGAGTCGAGGGACGTTCCATGCGCAGAACCGCCCTGCTCGCCTCCGCCGCCCTGCTCGCCACCCTGCTCCCGCTCACCGCCGCCGCGCCCGCGTCCGGCGCCGGCGACCCCGCCCCGGTCCCCGTCGACCGCTTCGAGGGCGAGGTGCCCTTCGCGAACCCGCCCGCCGAGGGCATCTTCACCTGGGGCGGCGACAACGACGACCCGCCCGCCCTGACGCTGACCGCCCGCGACGACGCGCCCGAGGGCGAGAAGGTCCTCTCCGGCACATACGACATCAGCGGTTACGGCGGTTTCACCCACGACTTCGCCTCCGCCGAGCCCGCCCACGACTGGTCCGCCCACAAGGGCATCCGCTTCTGGTGGGACGGCCGCGACAACGGCAAGAAGATCATCTTCGAACTCAAGGACGGCGGCGCCGACGGCGGGGCCTCCGAGCTGTGGACGACCTCCTTCACCGACGACTTCACCGGCTGGAAACAGATCGAACTGTCCTTCACCGACTTCACCTACCGCACCGACCACCAGCCCGTCGGCGGCATCGACCACATCCTCGGCCTCACCGAGATGTGGGGCTACGCCGTCACCCTCCCCGTCGGCGTCAAGGACCGATTCGCCATGGACGCCGTCGAGTTGTACGGCAGGGCCGACCAGTCGCTGAAGGCATCCGTGCGCACCGACTCCGCCGTGTACCCGACGGACGAGGGCCGCACGGCGACCGTACGGTTCACCGTGGCCACCACCGGCTCGGCGCCCCTCGCTGAACCCGTCACCGTCACCTACGAGGCCACCGGCGGCACCGCCGACCCCGGCAAGGACTACACCCCGACCACGGGGACGGTCACCTTCCCGGCGGGCACCGCCTCCGGCACCACCCGCGAGATCCGCGTCCCCACCATCAAGGACGGCTCTGCCGAGTCCGCCGAGACGATCCCGCTGAAGCTGACCGTCACCGGTGCCAAACCCCCGGCCGAGACCCCGCGGATCGTCGTGGACGCGCACGGACTGCCGTATCTGAACAGCCGGTTGCCCGTGCGCCGGCGCGTCGCCGACCTCCTCTCCCGCATGTCGCTGGAGGAGAAGGCCGGCCAGATGACCCAGGCCGAACGCGGCGCCCTCACGGCATCCGGTGACATCGCCACGTACGCCCTCGGCTCGCTCCTCTCCGGCGGTGGCTCCACGCCGACGCCCAACACGGCCGAGGCCTGGGCCAGGATGATCGACGGCTTCCAGCTCCGGGCGCAGGCGACCCGTTTCCAGATCCCGCTGATCTACGGCGTCGACGCGGTGCACGGCCACAACAACCTGGTCGGCGCGACGATCATGCCGCACAACATCGGACTCGGGGCGTCCAGAGATCCCGGGCTCGCCCGCCGGGCCGGCGCGGTGACCGCGGCCGAGACACGGGCCACCGGCATCCCCTGGGACTTCGCGCCCTGTCTGTGCGTGGCGCGGGACGACCGCTGGGGGCGGACGTACGAGTCCTTCGGCGAGGACCCGGCGCTCGTCGACGCGATGGAGACGGTCATCCAGGGACTCCAGGGCAGGCCCGACGGACGGGACCTGGACCGCGGGGACAAGGTCCTCGCCACCGCCAAGCACTTCGTCGGCGACGGCGGCACCGAGTACGGCTCCTCCACCACCGGCACCTACACCATCGACCAGGGCGTCACCAAGGTCACCCGGCAGCGACTGGAGGCCGTCCACCTCGCCCCGTACCAGACGGCCGTCGACCGAGGGATCGGCACCGTCATGCCGTCGTACTCCTCCCTCGACCTCGTCGGCGACGGACGGGGGCCGGTGAAGATGCACGCCCGCGCCGACATGATCAACGGCGTCCTCAAGGACCGGATGGGCTTCGACGGCTTCGTGATCAGCGACTGGCAGGCCATCGACCAGATCCCCGGCGACCACCCCTCGGACGTCCGTACGTCGGTCAACGCGGGCCTCGACATGATCATGGTCCCGTACGCGTACAAGGACTTCCACAAGACGCTGGTCGACGAGGTGAGGGCCGGACGGATCGGCGAGCGGCGGATCGACGACGCCGTGTCCCGGATCCTCACGCAGAAGTTCCGGCTCGGACTCTTCGAGAAGCCGTACGCCGACACGAGCGGTGCGTCGAGGATCGGGTCCGCCGAGCACCGGGCCGTGGCCCGGCGGGCGGCGGCCGAGTCGCAGGTGCTGCTGAAGAACTCCGCCGGCCTCCTGCCGCTGAGGACGTCGCAGAAGGTCTACGTCGCCGGATCCAACGCCGACGACATCGGCAACCAGAGCGGTGGCTGGACGATCACCTGGCAGGGCTCGTCCGGGGACATCACGCCCGGCACGACCATCCTGGAGGCGATGCGGAAGAACAGCGCCCGGCTGACGTACTCCAAGGACGCCTCGGCGCCCACGGACGGCCATGACGTCGGCGTGGTCGTCGTCGGCGAGACCCCGTACGCCGAAGGCGTCGGAGACGTCGGCAACGGCCACGACCTGGAGCTGAGCACCGCCGACCGGGCCGCCGTCGACAAGGTGTGCGGCGCGATGAAGTGCGCGGTGCTGATCGTCTCCGGACGCCCGCAGCTCATCGACGACGAGAGGCTGGCGGGGATCGACGCGCTGGTGGCCTCCTGGCTGCCGGGCACCGAGGGCGACGGTGTGGCGGACGTGCTGTACGGGAAGCGGCCCTTCACCGGGCAGCTCCCCGTCACCTGGCCGAAGTCCGAGGCCCAGCAGCCGATCAACGTCGGGGACGCGTCGTACGACCCGCGTTTCCCGTACGGCTGGGGCCTGACCACGCTCACCGAGGTGCCCCAGGGCGGCGCGGCGACCCTGAGGGCGCTCGGCGTCGCGGCCGCGGCAGCCGAGCGGGCGGGGGCGAAGGAGGCGGGGCGCACGCTCGTCACCAAGGCGCGGCTGATCGTGCAGCAGAAGGCCGGCACCGAGATCACCGAGGCGATGGCGGGGCCCTTCGCCGAGGCCGACCATCTGCTGCTGACGGGCCGGTACGGGGCGGCGGTGGCGAAGCTGCGGGCGGCGTACAGCGCTGCTTGATCTGTACAGAATCCGTTCCGATGGGGCAGGCCTCCATCGGAACGGATGTCCGTTTTCTCACCCCATCGGGTAGCGTCGAGGGTATGAAGGCTTCGTTGTTCCGAGGCCTCTTGCGTCTGCTGATCGTGCCGGTCGCCGCGCTGTTGGCGGTGCTCATGGCCGGCGCGTCCGGCGCGCACGCGGCCACAGACCTGTCGAGGGTCGCCGAGGCGCTGCGCGAGGGTCCGGTGTACGTGGACCCCGCCGCCTCCGACCTGCTGTCGTCGGCGGACGCCGAAGCGCTCGCCGACAAGATCGAGGACGCCGACAAGCCCGTCTTCGTGGCTGTCCTGCCGGCCGGTGAGTCGGACGAGGTCTTCCGCGATCTCCGTACCGAGACCGGCGTCACCGGCCTGTACGCCATCCGCAGCGGCGATCGCTTCGGCGCGCGGGCCGACGCCTCCGTGCTGTCCGGGCCGGCGGTGGACAACCTGGTCGGGGCCGTGCGGGACAGCGGCGACCCCAAGGCCCAGCTGAACGACTTCGTCGACTCGGCGCTGCGCAACGTCGGCGGCACGGCACCCGCCTCCTGGAGCGACGGCTCGGGCGGCGGCGTGGACGTCGGCGGGCTGATCGCCGCCGGCGCGGTGCTGGCGGCGGGCGGCGCGGGCGCGTACGCGCTGGTCCGGCGCAACCGGCGCCGCCACGAGGAGGAGCAGCGGGCGGCGCTGGCGAAGCTGAGGGTCGTCGTCGACGAGGACATCACCGCCTTCGGCGAGGAACTGGACCGCCTCGACTTCCACCCGGCCGAGCCCGGCGCCGACGACGCCACGCGCACGGACTACGAGCATGCCCTGGACGCCTACGACCAGGCGAAACGGCTGATGGACGGGGCGCGTAAACCGGAGGACGTCAGGGCGGTCACCCAGGCCCTGGCGGACGGCCGCTTCTCCCTCACCCGGCTGACCGCCCGCCGGGAGGGCCGGCCCCTTCCGGAACGCAGGCCGCCGTGCTTCTTCGACCCGCGCCACGGTCCGGCGGTGGCCGACGCGACCTGGACACCGCCCGCCGGCACCGCACGCGAGGTCCCGGTCTGCGCGGCCGACCGCACCCGTCTGGCCGAGGGCCGCGATCCCGTGGTCCGCGAGGTCGACACGGAGGACGGCCGCCGCCCGTACTGGGACGCCGGCCCCGCCTACGGGCCCTGGGCAGGCGGTTACTTCGGCGGCGGCATCCTCCCCGGCCTCCTCATCGGCACGATGCTGGGCAGCATGATGGCCACCCCCGCCTACGGGGCCGACTACGGCGCGGGTTACGGCTACGAGACCGGCGGCTACGAGGGCGGCGACGTCTCCGGCGCGGACTTCGACAGCGGGGACTACGGCGGTGGGTTCGACGGCGGCGGCTTCGGAGGCGGGGACTTCGGTGGCGGTGGGTTCGACGGGGGAGGGTTCTGACGGAACGACCGGTACGGCCACGGCACGGCACGGCACGGGCCCGGCGTCTTGAGACACCGGGCCCGTGCTCGTGGCGGTCTGGGAAACCGCGCGGTCATGGACACCGCGAGGTCATGGACACCGCGAGGTCAGAGACACCGTGCGGTCAGAGGGTGCGGGCCGCCGACGCGATCGCCGAGGCGAAGGTCGAGACCTCGGTGTAGACGCCCGGGGCGTTCGGCCGGGCGCAGCCTATGCCCCAGCTCACGATGCCGACCTGGATCCAGGCGTTGCTGGCGTCGCGGCGGAACATCGGGCCGCCGGAGTCGCCCTGGCAGGTGTCGACGCCGCCCGAGGGGAAGCCGGCGCAGATCTCCTCGTTCGCGACGAGGCCGCTGTAGCCGCTGTAGGAACGGCACTGGGCGTCGCTGACGAACGGCACGTTGGCCTTGAGCATGTAGCGCTGCTGGGCCCCGCCCTCGCGGTTCGCGCCCCAGCCGGCGACGGTGAAGGTGCCGGTGTTGTACTGCGTGGTGGTGGCGATCTTCAGCGTGGGCAGGTTGATGGGCTGGGCGAGCTTGATCAGCGCCCAGTCCTTGCCGGTGCCGTTGTAACCGGGGGCCCGGTACACGTACGTGGAGCGGACCTGGACCCGGCCGCTGGTGGACTGCAGGTCCACGACGCCGGCGGTGGCGGTGATGCTGGTGTTGGGGCCGGTCCCGCTCACGCAGTGCGCGGCGGTGAGGACGATCTGCTGGGTGTAGAGCGCGCCGCCACAGCCCATGGAGAGCCGGACCATGAACGGGAACTCGCCCTGCGCGGCACGGGTTCCGCCGACGACACGCTGGTCGGCCGCCTGCGCGGCCGAGACGGGCTGAAGGCTGACGATCGCGAGAGCGGCTGCGCCGAGGACCGCGCATCTCTTGAGCGCGGTGAGGAGCTTCTTCAACGTGATGCCTTCCGTGGGGGGTTGGACATGCGAACGTGAAAGCGCTGAGACGTCAGGGGCACGCCACGCACAGGGAGGGAAAGGAACGAAGTCCTCTCCTGGTGACATGCGCCGGTCAAAATCTGTTGCTGGATTATGGGAATCCCGTGCGCGTCCGGACAAGGGGCCAATTCCGGCCACACCCGTTCAGGACAGTGGCCCCGGGGCCGAGTTGGAGGAGCCGGATCGCGCCTGGGGTGGTCAGGTCGGCCGTGATGCCGAAGCGCGACGGGCGGTCGCGCCCCGCTGCCGCCGCACGGCGAGCCCGCCCGTCACACCGGCCGCGGCCAGTGACAGCGCGACCAGCACGGCGCTGACCCACAGCGGCGACCGGTACCCGAGGCCCGCCCCGATGGCCGTACCGCCGAGCCAGGGCCCCAGCGCCGCGCCCACGTTGAACGCGGCCGTCGCGAAGCCACCGCCCAGCGTGGGCGCGTCGGGAGCCGCGTACAGCGCCTGGGAGATGAGCGTGGACCCGACACCGAAGGACAGCGCACCCTGCACGAAGACGAGCCCCAGCGTCACGGCGGGCGTCCCGGCGCCGAGCGCGAGCGCGCCCCACCCGAGGCACAGGGCGCTTCCGCCTGCGGCCAGCACCGCGGCGGGCCGTCGATCGGCGAACCGTCCCCCGACGCCGACCCCCACGAACGACCCCGCACCGAACAGCGCCAGCACGACGGGCACCCACCCGCTCTCCAGCCCCGTCACCTTGGTGACCAGGGGCGCGAGATAGGTGAAGGTGCAGAAGGTCGCCCCGTTCACGAGGGCGCCCAGGAGCAGCGTGATCTGGAGCCGAGGGCGGCGCAGCGACCGCAGTTCGCCCCGCAGGGCGGGCGGCGCGGAGTCGGCGGCGCCACCCGGCACGGACCGCACGACCGCCACCACGGCGGGCACGGACACCAGCGCCACGGCCCAGAACGCGGCACGCCAACCCCAGAGCTGTCCGAGCAGCGCCCCCGCGGGCACCCCCACCACACAGGCCAGCGTGACCCCGCCGAGCAGGGTGGAGGTGGCCCGCCCCTTGGCGCCCGGCTCGACCATGTGGACGGCCGTGACGAGGGCGACGGCCAGGAACCCGGCGTTGGCCAGCGCGCCGACGACGCGGGTCGCGACCAGCACCTCGAAACTCCCGGTCACCGCGCCCACGACGTGGACGGCGAGAAACACCCCCAGGAACCCCAGCAACGCACCCCGCCGCGACCACCGCCGCGCGAGAGAGGCCATGACAGGCGCCCCCACCACCATCCCCACGGCGAAGGCGGAGGTGAGCGCACCGGCGGCGGGCACGGAAACCCGCAGGTCCCGCGCGATGTCCGGCACCAGCCCGGACAGCATGAACTCGGATGTGCCCTGGGCGAAGACGGCAAGGCCCAGCAGATGAAGTGCGAACGGCATGAAGGAACTCCGCAACCCGAAGTCGTCGTGGAAAACGGCACGTTGAACGGCCGCCCGGCAGCGGAGTGGGGTCTTGAGGCGAAGTGAGCCTCGGTCAGCCCGACATCACGAACAGCCACCGGAGGGCCGGTGGCCGGAGTCTGGAGGCTTCGGGGCTGGACACGTACGCAGACTACGCGGGCCGGGGGAGGGGATCCACCGGTTTTTCCGCGGGGCCGCGTCCCTCAGCCCGCGTCGGGCGCCGGCGTGGTGCGTGTGCGGGACGGGCCGCCCTCGCGGTGCACCACGACGACGGCGACGAGGCCGACGAGCAGACCGAGGGCGGTCTGCGGGCCGAACGGCTCACCGAACATGAGCGCGCCCCAGACCGCCGTCACCGGGGCCATGAGGAACATGAGCGTATTGACCTTGGTGACTCCGGAGCGCCGCAGGATGATCCAGTACAGCCCGTATCCGCCGAAGGTGGGCAGGACGACGAGCCAGGCGACCGCGACCCAGAAGCCGGCGTCGGCGGGCGGCTCCGTCGTTCCGGTGCTCGCCGCGAGCGCGGTGAACAGCACGGCGCTGGTGGCGCAGTGGACGGTCATCGCCACGCCGGGCGCGACCGGTGCGCGGGAGCGGCTCTCCAGGAAGGTGGCCGCCACGAGCGAGAGCATGCCGAGGAACGGGACGAGATAGGCCCACGCGGCGACGCCCGTCCCCGCCATGGCGTCGGCCGCGGTGACGATGACGACGCCGCTCACGCCCAGGCACAGGCCGAGCCACTGCCGGCGTGAGACGTACTGCCGCAGCAGCGGTCCGGCCAGCGCTCCGGCGACGAGGGGCTGGACGCCGTCGATCAGAGCCGTGGTGCCGCTGGAGACCCCCAACTGGATCGCGTAGTAGACGGTCAGCAGATAGCCGCTCTGGGACAGCGCGCCGATCACCGCCTGGCGGGCGATGTCCCGTGCGGTCAGGCCCCGCCATGACGCGCGGCCCACCGCCGCGGCGACGACGGCCAGGATCAGGGCGAGCGGCAGGAACCGCCACGTCAGGATCGTGACCGCGGACGCGCCCTCGGCGCCGAGCTTGGCCCCGATGAACCCCGAGCTCCAACACAGGACGAAGGCGATCGACAGCAGAGCGTTCACGACACCCACCTACTAGACAGATCGGTATACCTGGCTCACGTCTGCGAGTATACAGATCGGTATACTTCTGGGTCATGGGCACCGCAGAGAAACCGGACCGCATCGCGATGACGCGTGGCGCACGGCGCGTCCTGGAAGCCGCTGAGCGGCTGTTCTACGAGCGCGGCATTCACGCCGTGGGAGTGGACCTCATCGCCGCGGAGGCGGGAGTGACAAAGAAGACCCTCTACGACCGCTTCGGCTCCAAGGAGCGGATCGTGGTCGAGTACCTGGCCGGCCGCGACGAACGCTGGAGGGCTTTCCTCCAGCGGTACCTGGACGCGGCGCCGGCGACGCCGCGGGCACGTGTCCTGGCCGTGTTCGACGCCTCCCGCGCGTGGTCGGCGGAGCACGGCTCCAGGGGATGCAGCATGGTCAACGCCCACGCCGAGATCAGCGACCCGTCCCACCCGGCCTTCCCGGTCATCGTCGGGCAGAAGGAGTGGATGCTCGCCCTGTTCACCCGCCTCGCCGGGGACGTCGCCGCGGACGGTGCCGGTGCGCGGAGACTGGGCCGGACCCTCATGCTCCTGCACGAGGGCGCCCTCGTGGCCCACGGCCTGAAGGTCTTCCCGGAACCCTTCACGCACGCCCGCGAACAGGCGGAGGCTCTCCTCCGGGACGCGAGCCCCCAATAGGACGGGATCCGACCTGCACCCCGCCTAACGTGCCCGTATGACCCCCTCCGGCAGCACAGCACCCCAGCCCCTGGCCTTCGAGTCGGCCGCCGCTCTCGACGCGTGGCTGACCGCCCACCCCGCCCCGCACCCCGGCCTCTGGGTCAAGGTCGCCAAGAAGGGCTCCGGGACCCCGTCCGTCACCGCCGCCGAGGTCAACGACGTGGCGCTGTGCCACGGCTGGATCACGGGGCAGCGCAAGGGACTCGACGCGTCGTCCTACCTTCAGCGGATCACCCCGCGGCGGCCCGGCAGCCTCTGGTCGATGGTCAATGTGCGGCGGGTGGCGGAACTGACCGCCGAAGGACGCATGCGCCCGTCGGGCCTCGCCGAAGTGGCGGCGGCCAAGGCGGACGGGCGGTGGGAGGCGGCGTACGCGTCGCAGCGCCACGCCGAGGTCCCGGACGAGCTGACCGCGGCACTGAGGGAGAACCCACGCGCCGCGGCCGCCTTCGAGAAGCTGGGCCGGACCGACCGCTACCAGCTCATGCTCGGCCTCCTGCGTGCCCGGACCCCGAGCGGCCGGGAGGCCCAGGTCGCCGCCATCCTCCGAGGGCTTAACCGTTCTTGATCGCCGAGATGTCGAAGCTCAGCTTGATCTTGTCCGAGACCAGCACGCCGCCCGTCTCCAGCGCCGCGTTCCAGGTGAGGCCCCAGTCGGAGCGCAGGAGTTGCGCCTTGCCCTCGAAGCCGACGCGCTCGTTGCCGAAGGGGTCCTTCGCGGCGCCGTTGAACTCGAGGTCGATGGTGATCGGCTTCGTCGTGCCGAGGATCGTCAGGTCGCCGGTGATGCGGTAGTCGTCGCCACCGAGGGCCTGCGCCTCGGTGGAGCGGAACGTCATCGTCGGGAACTCGTCCGTCTTGAAGAAGTCCGCGCTCTTGAGGTGGCCGTCGCGGTCCGCGGAGCCGGTGTCGATGCTGTCCATCTTGACGTCGATGGACGCCGAGGACGCGGACGGGTCGCTGCCGTCCAGATGCAGCGAGCCGCTGAAGTCGAGGAACTTGCCCTTGACGTTGGTGACCATCGCGTGGCGGACGGTGAAGCCGATCGTGGAGTGGGCCGTGTCGATCGTGTAGTCGCCGGTCAGGGGGGTCAGGTCGGGGTTCACCATGATGTGCTCCTTCGAAGTTATGTTGAATCTTGAACTACATCAACGCGGCCCACCGTAGACCTATTCCGTTCAATGTTCAACATTCGGAGCGTGTCCCTGGTGTCACTCCCTGTCACGTGGTATGGGCATGGGCATGACTGTCACGCGCCGTGCCTTCCTGTACGCCGCCGCCCTCGCCGCGGCTCTGGCCGAAGGGGCCCGGACCCCTGCCCGAGCGGCAGCCGCCCCCGACCCGTACGACGCCCTTCGCCGCCGCTGGCTCGACATCGCCCTCGGTGCCGGCTACGACCCCACGGCAGAGCCGTACGCCTCCCGCCTCGCCGAAACCGGCACCCTCGCCCGCGGCTTCCGGGCCACCATGGCCCCCACCCCCACATCCCTCTGGCCCGGTCACCCCTACGACCCGCCCGCCGGCATCACCCAGAGCTACGGCCGCCTGTGGACCATGACCCGGGCCCACGTCCAGCGGGGCACCGGCTCCACCGGCGACCCGGCCCTCCTCGCCGACGTCCTGCGCGGCCTCGACCACCTGGCCGCCACCGTCTACAACCCGTCCACCACCCGCTACGGCAACTGGTGGGAATGGCAGATCGGCAGCCCCCGCCTGCTGATGGACATCACCGCCGCCCTGTACGACCACCTCACCGACGCACAGCGAGCCGCCGCCTGCGCCGCCGTCGACCACTTCGTCCCGGACTCGATGCTCACCGACTACTCCGGCACCTCCACCGGAGCCAACCGCGTCGACCTGTGCCGCAGCGTCGCCCTGCGCGGCATCCTCGGCCGCGCCCCCGCGAAGATCGCGCTCGCCCGTGACGCGCTCTCGCCGGTCTTCCCGTACGTCACCAAGGGCGACGGCCTCTACGCCGACGGTTCGTTCGTCCAGCACACCTGGGTCGCCTACTCCGGCACCTACGGCCAGGTCCTCCTCGACGGCCTCGGCCGCCTCTTCGCCCTGCTCGCCGGATCCGAGTGGGAGGTGACCGACCCGAACAAGCAGCTCGTCCTGGACGGCGTCGAGCGGGCCTTCGCCCCGCTCATCCACGACGGCTTGATGATGGACAGCGTTAACGGCCGTGCCATCACCCGGGGACACCTCAAGAGCGACGACCGCCGCGTGATGCGCGGCGACCACTTCCACGGCCAGGGCGTCATCGCCGCCATGGCCCTGCTCGCCGGCGGCGCGAGCGCGGCGGAACGCGAGCGCTGGTACGGCCGTGTCAAGGGCTGGATCGAACGGGACGCGGTCACCCCGATCCTGACGGCCCGTCAGTTCGGCACCGGCGATCTGGCACGCCTGCACGCGGTCGCCGAGTCACCCGTCCCGGCCGCCCCCGAACCCACCGGCCACCACCTCTTCGCCGCCATGGACCGGGCCGTGCACCGCCGCCCCGGCTTCGTCGCGAACGTCGCCATGGCGAGCGACCGCATCGCGTTCTACGAATGCGGCAACGGCGAGAACCCGCGCGGCTGGCACACCGGCGCCGGCATGCTCTCCTGGTGGGCGAAGGGCCTCGGCGACCAGTACACGGACTGGTACTGGCCGACCGTCGACTGGTACCGCCTCCCCGGTACGACCGTCTCCACCAAACGCCTCCCCGACAAGGCGGGCGGCGAGTGGGGCGAGCCCAAGCCGGACGTGCGGTGGGTCGGCGGCACGACAGACGGCGAGTACGCGGCGATCGGGCAGCACCTGAGGGGGCTCGGCTCGACGCTTCAGGCCCGTAAGTCGTGGTTCTGCGTCGCGGACGCCGTGATCTGCCTCGGGGCCGGGATCACCTGCGCCGACGGAGTCCCCGTCGAGACCGTCGTGGACAACCGCAACCTGGGGGAGCACGGCACCCAGCCCTTCGCACGCGGACCCGGCTGGGCGCACCTGGCGGGCCACGGCGGCTGGGTGGTGCCGTACGGCGATCTGCGCGCCCTGCGCGAGGCCCGCACCGGGGCCTGGGCCGACATCAACGCCGGCGGTACGACCGAGCGCCGCACCCGCCGCTGGCAGACCCTCTGGCTGGACCACGGCACGGACCCGACCGACGCGACCTACCGCTACCTGCTCATGCCCGGCGCCGCCCGGCACGAGGTGGCCGCCAGGGCCGCCGACCGGCGGTGGCTGTCGGTACTCGCCAACGACAGCCGGTGCCAGGCGGTCGGTGTCCCCTCCCTGGGCCTCACGGCCGCCAACTTCTGGCAGCCGGGCAAGGCCGGCCCGCTCACCGCCTCCGCCGGCGCGAGTGTGCTGCTCCGCCGCCGGGGCCGTACCGCTACGCTCTGCGTGAGCGAGCCGCCGCGCACGGGCGAACCGCTGGAGATCACCTGGGACCGGCCCGTGCGCCGGATCGTGCGGGCGGACGACTCGGTCGAGGTCCTCTCCACAGGCCGCCGGCTGAGGGTCCGTGTCACTCCGGGGATGGTATGCGCCGTCCACCGATGTGAGGTGGCTCTCGGCTGACAGCTTTGTGCGATCCCTACAGCGCGCAGCCCCTCTGAGCAGTCGGAACGGCTGCATGCCGCCATGGTTCTGTTCAGGGGCACCAGGAAAACGCGCCGGAGACTGTACGGAGTCAACGGCTCGCTTTCCGCCGTGTCCTTCGTAAGGTCACTACATGACCGTTTTGGATGAGGCACCGGGTGAGCCGATCGACGCCCGCGGGCGGACGGCCGAGCTGCGTGAGATCCGTGCGCAGGCGCTGGCCGGCCCGAGCGAGAAGGCGACCGCGGCGCAGCATGCCAAGGGCAAGCTGACCGCTCGGGAGCGGATCGAGCTGCTTGTGGACCCGGGCTCCTTCCGGGAGGTCGAGCAGTTGCGTCGGCACCGTGCCCAGGGCTTCGGCCTGGAGGCCAAGAAGCCGTACACGGATGGTGTGATCACCGGCTGGGGCACGGTGGAGGGCCGTACGGTCTTCGTGTACGCGCATGACTTCCGTATCTTCGGCGGTGCGCTGGGCGAGGCCCACGCCACGAAGATCCACAAGATCATGGACATGGCCATCGCGGCCGGTGCTCCGCTGGTGTCCCTGAACGACGGTGCGGGTGCCCGTATCCAGGAGGGCGTCTCGGCCCTCGCCGGCTACGGCGGTATCTTCCAGCGCAACACCAAGGCGAGCGGTGTCATCCCGCAGATCTCGGTCATGCTCGGCCCGTGCGCGGGCGGCGCGGCGTACAGCCCGGCGCTGACGGACTTCGTCTTCATGGTCCGTGAGACCTCGCAGATGTTCATCACGGGCCCGGACGTGGTCAAGGCGGTGACGGGCGAGGAGATCACCCAGAACGGCCTGGGCGGCGCGGACGTGCACGCGGAGACTTCCGGTGTGTGCCACTTCGCGTACGACGACGAGGAGACGTGCATCGCGGAGGTCCGCTACCTCCTGTCGCTGCTGCCGCAGAACAACCGCGAGAACCCGCCCCGCGTCGAGTGCACGGACGCCCCGGACCGGCACAGCGACGTCCTGCTGGACCTGGTCCCGGCGGACGGCAACCGGCCGTACGACATGGCCAAGGTCATCGAGGAGATCGTCGACGACGGCGAGTACCTGGAGGTCCACGAGCGCTGGGCGCGCAACATCATCTGCGCGCTGGCCCGGCTGGACGGCCAGGTCGTCGGCATCATCGCCAACCAGCCGCAGGTGCTGGCCGGTGTCCTGGACATCGAGGCGTCGGAAAAAGCTGCGCGCTTTGTCCAGATGTGTGACGCTTTTAACATTCCGATCGTCACTTTCCTGGACGTCCCTGGGTTCCTCCCGGGCGTCGACCAGGAGCACGGCGGCATCATCCGCCACGGCGCGAAGCTCCTGTACGCCTACTGCAACGCGACCGTGCCGCGGATCTCGCTGATCCTGCGCAAGGCGTACGGAGGTGCCTACATCGTCATGGACAGCCAGTCCATCGGCGCCGACCTCACCTACGCCTGGCCGACGAACGAGATCGCCGTGATGGGCGCGGAAGGTGCCGCCAACGTCATCTTCCGCCGGCAGATCGCCGACGCCGAGGACCCCGAGGCCATGCGGGCCCGCATGGTCAAGGAGTACAAGTCCGAACTCATGCACCCCTACTACGCGGCAGAGCGCGGCCTGGTGGACGACGTGATCGACCCCGCGGAGACCCGCGAGGTCCTCATCCGCTCCCTCGCGATGCTCCAGACCAAGCACGCCGACCTGCCCTCCCGCAAGCACGGCAACCCCCCGCAGTAACCCAGCGGATCCTTCGCGGTACCCCCGCGGAAACCTCGTCCACGGAGACTGACACCCATGAACCTCCCTGATATCCGCGTCGAGAAGGGCCACGCCGAGCCCGAGGAAGTCGCGGCCATCACCGCGATCCTCCTGGCCCGCGCCGCCGCCCGGCCCTCCGACACCACCCCGGCCCACCGCGGCCGCGCGAAGGCGGGCTGGCGCCGCCTGGAGCGCGAGCCCGGCTTCCGGGCGCCCCACAGCTGGCGTTGAGTTCTTTTGCATGTGGCCATGGCCCCGCTCTCCCCACGGAGGGCGGGGCCACGCGCGTGGTCAGCGAATCCGGACGTCTACACCGGGAAAGTTCAGCGCGGCGGGGTCGTCGGGCAGCAGACAGTCGTACAGGCGGAGGTGTCTGACCGCCGGGGGCGGGAACTCCCCGTTCTTCAACCAGGCCGCGACGTCGACTCCATGGAGGCTCAGGCTGTCCAGGTGGGGCAGGGCGGAGAGGGCGCGCATGCCACCCGGCAGACAGACGTCATCGGTCTGGAGTTGCAGATACGTGATGCCGGAGCAGTCGGCCAGCGGTGACAGGTCGGTGCTCGGGGCCACTCCCCACAGCATGAGAGAGGACAGCGCGCGAACACCGGGCAGTTCGTCGAGGTCCGGCAGGTTCCTGACGCCCAGGGTCAGATCCCGCAGGTTCGGCAGGTCTGCCAGGGGCGACAGCCGCTGTGGCGACCCGGCGCCCACCAGGGCCAGGGCGATCAGCTCGGGCTGGTCCCCGATTCCCGTGAGGTCGGCGGTGCCGGGGACGAAGGCGATCAGGTCCTTCAGCGGCGGCAGGCTCCCCAACGCCGCGTAGTTCCTGAAGGGGTAGCTGATCCAGAGGGAGTTGATCGACCTCATCCGGGTCGCGGCCGACCACTGACCGGAATGGGTGAGTCTGACGAGCCGGTTCCGCAACGGCAACCCGGACAGCACGCGGTCCGCGTAGGCTTCCGCGTCGAAGTAGGCCCAGGCACTGATGAACTCGGCCACGACCCTGCCGCGCTCGTCACCCACATAGCCGGCCATCCTCCGCAGCGCTTCTTCACCGCCGATCAGTGCCACGGTCCGTATGGTCTGCACCGCGGCCTTCTCCGTCAGCTCGCTCAACGAGCGCGGCAACTTGCGCAGCAGGCTCACCCCCACCGCGGCCAGCGCCGGCGGGTCCGTCTCCCGTCGCGCCGGCAACAACGCCTCCACCGCCGCGTCCAACCGCTCCGCCAGCCCCTCGGAGACCTCCAGCACCGTCTCCTGACAGGCCGCCGCCACCAGTCGCAACCGCCGCGCGTGTCCGGGCTCCTCCTGCGCCCGGTCCAGGATCCCGCCCAGCAGTTCCTCCCGCTGGGGCCGGTTCGCATGGCCTGCGGCCATGACGATCGTCTCGCGCCAGATGTCCAGGTGGGCCCGCCCGACGAGGTTCCCGATCCGGTCCTCCTCCGTCGCCTCCGCCGCCGCCAGGTACTCCTGGAAGGTGCGATGGACGAAGTCCAGCCGTCCCACGGCGGGGGAGCGGAGTACCCCGGAGCGCCCGCGTAGCTGCGCCAGCACCCGACCGCCGTCCTGCTCCTCCAGATGCCGCATCCCCGCCAGCTTCCGGCCCACATACCGCTCCGCCTGGTCCAGCGAGATCTCACTGCGGTTGTTGTCCGACAGCCGCCAGGCCAGATCCCGCAGCAGCACCAGCTTGTCCCCGAGGCTCAGCCGGCTGTCCACGGCACTGGGGACGTTGCGGTGCGCGTCCCGCTCATGGACCAGCGTGTGCAGAGCGTTCCGGTACAACTCCATGCGGTCCCGGGGGAGTTGGCTGCCGCGGTTCAGATGCATCGCGCACAGCATCGACGCCAGCAGCGGCGTCCCCGCCAGCGACTGCAGATGGGGCCGGTCCTTCAGGCTGTTCAGCAACGACTGCTCGTACTGCGGCAGTTCCTCCACCGCACACGGCAGCTCCTCGCCGAGCTCCCGCACCGCCCGATGCCACTGCCGGACGAAGGCCGCCAGATCAGGGGGAGTCATACGGTCCAGGTGCAGCGCGGTGAACTCCTCCCGCCGCAGCCAGTCCGCCCCCGCCGCAGCCGGCCGCGAGGTGATGACCACGCGGACCTCCCCGTACGCCACGAGCAGCTTCCGCAGCCACTCCCGTACGGCTCGCCGCTCCCCGTCCAGCAGCTCGTCCACGCCGTCGATGAGCAGCAGGGCCCGGCCCTCGGCCAACTGCCGCTCCACCCATGCCTTCGGCATCACCCCCGTGATGTGCCCGGCCACCGAGTCCAGCATCGCCTCCGGCGTCGGCAGCGTCCGCCCGCTGTACTCCCGCAACTTCACGAACACCGGCGTCAGACCGTTCCAGCCCGCCAGCTCACCCGTGAACGCGCCCCGCGCCGCCATGACGGCCAGCCACCGCAGCAGCGTCGTCTTGCCGGAGCCCGCCTCACCGCGCAGCAGCACCCGCGAGGCGCCGCCCAGAGCGGCCTCCACGCGCATCCCCGCGGCCTCGCTCCGGCCGCCCTCCTCCCAGTCGCTCATATCGGGCCGCAGCAGCGGCATGGAGCGCCCTCTGAGGCCTCCCGCGCGGCGCCGCGTCCCGTCGTCCCCCGAGGCCCGCAGGCTGACATACGCCACCGACAACCGCGCCTGCGCCGCCGCCCGGTCCGACGTACGCCGGAACAGCTCCACCTCGTCCAGCGACGTACTGACCAGCTCCAGATACCGCCGCCGGAACTCCCCGTCCCGATCCGCCCCCTCCGGCGCGAACAACGACCGGTCCGGCAGCCGCTCCAGCACCCGGGCGATCTCCGCGCCCAGCGACGTGGTCCGCGCCAGCAGCTCCGTCAGTGCCCGTTCCTCGAAGACCGGCAGACCCCGCACGATCCGTACGTAGTATTCGCAGCACTCCGCGAACAGCACCTCGTACAGCCGCGTCTCCGCCTCGCTCAGCCCCACCGGGGCCCGCACCGAACCCGTCACCCGGCGCACGATCTCCGCGGGGTTCACGTCCGCGGCGAGCATCGCCTTGTCCGACAGGTCCGCCGCCGCGAACGTGTCGCAGACACCGTCCACCACCGCCCGCCGCCCACCCTCCTCCAGCCCCCGGAACTCCCGCTCCAGAAACGGCGCCAGCCGGTCGAACACCGCGTCCGCGATCTCCTCGAACTGTCGCTCCACGCTCCGCTGCAGCCGCAGCCCGGACACCCGCACCCGCACCAACTCGGCCATCGACAACCGGCGTTCCTGCTCCCGCCGCTTCCCGCCCAGCCATGCCTGGGCCGCCGCGCGCGCCACGGTCGTCCCCAGCCGTAACGCAGCCGCCTCCGCGCTCATCCCTGTGCCCCTCCCTCAAGTCCCGCGAAAAACACCGCGGCCCCCATCCCTCCCACAGGAGGAACGAGGGCCGCAAGCAAAACGTGCCGAAGACCGAAGCGGCTACCGCAGCCGCGCCATCAACGCGTGCTCCACCAACGTGATCAGCGTCGACTTCGCGTCCGCCCGATGCCGCGCGTCCGTCGTGATGATCGGGGTGTCGGGGCCGATCTGCAGTGCCTCACGGACCTCGTCCGGCGAGTACGGCTGGTTGCCGTCGAAGCCGTTGAGGGCGATCACGAAGGGCAGACCCGAGTTCTCGAAGTAGTCGACCGCGGGGAAGCAGTCCGCCAGGCGCCGGGTGTCCACGAGCACCACCGCGCCGATCGCGCCCCGTACCAGGTCGTCCCACATGAACCAGAAGCGGTCCTGGCCGGGCGTACCGAACAGGTACAGGATCAGGTCCTGGTCCAGGGTGATACGACCGAAGTCCATGGCGACCGTCGTGGTCGTCTTGTCCCCGGTGTGGGTGAGGTCGTCGATGCCCGCCGAAGCGGACGTCATGACGGCCTCTGTGCGCAGCGGATTGATCTCCGAGACGGCGCCGACGAACGTGGTCTTGCCCACGCCGAAGCCGCCAGCCACCACGATCTTCGCGGACGTGGTGGAGCGGGAAGGCCCTCCGCTAGAGCTTGCGAAGTCCACTGAGCACCCTTTCGAGCAGTGTCACGTCTGGCTGGCCGCCGGCGTTCTCGTCGCCGCCGGGCTGATGGATGGCGACCAGGCCCGCCTCCGCCAAGTCGGCGACGAGGATCCTGGCCACGCCGAGAGGGATCGTGAGCAGGGCGGAGATTTCCGCCACCGACTTGATCTCGCGGCAGAGGTTGCAGATCCGCTGATGCTCGGGCAACTGGCCCTGCATCTGGTGCGGCTGCGCGGTGGTGTGCACCAGTGCCTCGATGGCGAGCTGGTAGCGCGGGCGCGTCCGGCCGCCGGTCATGGCGTACGGGCGCACCAGGGGGTTGTTCGACGCCCCGGCGGGCGCCGGCTCAGGGGCGCGTCGCTGCGGCTGCACCGGCTGGATGCGCGGCGCCGACGGCTGGTCGTACGGCGAGGGCCCGGGGCCCTGCGGTGCGTACGGCTGCCGGTGGCTCGGCGAGGAGGGGAAGTTGTACCGGTTCTGGGAACCGTCGTGCTGACCCTGGGCAGGGCCGTACGACCAGTTGCCCGATGACGAACCGTCTGGGGGTGTTGCCACTTTCTCCTCCTCCGACTGTGCCTGGCACCCATCATGTGGAGCCGCGTCCCGAAACCTTACGGCCCCGGGACGCCAAAACGCACCGACTGTCTGTTAGTTGAGCAGGCTCCCTTGGAGCTCCGCACGCAGATCCGGTGTCAGGACCGTACCGGCACGGTCGACCAGGAGCGCCATCTCGTACCCGATGAGGCCGATGTCCGCCTCCGGATGTGCGAGGACGGCGAGAGACGAACCGTCGGAAATGGACATGATGAAGAGGAATCCCCGCTCCATCTCCACAACCGTCTGGTTCACGCTGCCACCCTCGAAGATGCGGGAGGCGCCTGCCGTCAGAGACGTCAAGCCGGAGGCGACGGCCGCGAGCTGATCGGCGCGGTCGCGCGGGAAGCCTTCGGACATCGCCAGAAGGAGTCCGTCGGCGGAGACCACCACCGTGTGGGACACCCCGGGGGTGTTGTCCACGAAGTTGGTGATCAACCAGTTCAGGTTCTGTGCCGCCTGGCTCATCGGGCTCACACTAACGCTCCTGGTTGTAGGTGCTGTCAGGACCGAAGCCCTGGCCGTTCGTTTCACTTCCCGCACTGCGACCCCGCTGGACACCCCGGCGCAGGTTGCTCAGCCTGCCCCGGACGTCCTCGGGAGCGCGGGAGACCTGGGGGCCGCCCTGGGGGGTGGCTGCGGCGGCTCCCTCGACCAGGTTGGCCTTGGGCACCCGCCGCGGCAGGCCGGAGGAGGTCACCCCGCCTGCCTTGGGCTTCCGGAGCTGCGCGGCCTGCTGCCAGCGGTCGTCGTTCTGGGAACGCCAGCTGCTGTCGCCGTTGCTCTCCGGTGTGGGGGCCGGCGCTTCCTGCCGCACGGGCCGTGCGCCGTTGGTGCCGCTCGCGGGGGAACCGCGGCGCGGAAGCCCGGCGTCGGTCAGCTCGTGGGCGGCGGAGGGGGCCGGTCCCGGACGGTCGAAGCCTACGCGGTCGCGCTCGTTCGCGTCATCGGCCTGGGCAGATTCCGCTTGCGGAGCGTACTGGTCCGGGTAGCCGTTGCGGTAGCCGTTCGACTGCGGCCAGTCGTCCTGGTGACGCCGCTGCTCGAACGCCGGGAAGGTCTCCGGGGCGGAGGCGGCGGCCGCCGGGGGCTCCTCGCGGACCGGCTCCGGATAGGTGGGCTCGGGGTAGCCGCCGCCCGACGAGAAGGTGTCGCCGCGCTGCAGGCCGCCGTTCGGCGCGTAGTACGTGTCGTCGTACGACTGCCGCTGGGACTCGTCATAGGCGGCGCGCTGCTGCTCGTCGTACGCGGCCTGCTGCTCCTCGTACGACGTCTGCTGGTCGTACGTGCCGGGCTGCTGGGGGAAGCCGTTCTGGTCGTCGTAGTTCGGCTGACCCGTGAACTCGTCGTACCCGGACGTCTCGGAGGCGCCCTGGCCGTGGTTCTGGGCCTCCAGGGCGGCGCGGCGCTCCTCGCGCATCAGGGAGCGGCCCACGGGGTCCAGCTCACGGATGTCGTCGGGGACCTCGGGGTAGCGGCTGTCGTCGAAGCCGAGCTCGGCGGCCGTGCGCATGGGCTGGCTGAAGCTCTCACCCTGGAAGTTCTGCTCCGGGATGATCTGCGAGACGGTGAACTCGTCCTGTGCCGGCTGCTGCTCGCCGCCACCGCCGTGGGTGATCGCGTCGGGCAGCATGACCAGCGAGGTGGTGCCGGCCTGCTCGCCGGAGGGGCGCAGCTGGACGCGGATGCCGTGCCGGTCGGACAGCCGGCCGACCACGAACAGACCCATGCGCTGGGATATCGCCGCGTCGACGGTGGGCGGGTTGGCCAGCTTGTGGTTGATGTCCGCGAAGTCCTCGGCGGTCAGGCCGATGCCCTTGTCGTGGATCTCGATCATCACGCGGCCGTCGGGGAGACGGGTCGCGGTGACCCGGACCTTGGTCTGCGGGGAGGAGAACGTCGTGGCGTTCTCCAGCAGCTCGGCCAGCAGGTGCACGAGGTCGGTCACGGCCCGGCCGTGGATCTCCGCCTCCGGGACGCCTTGCAGCTCGATGCGCTCGTACTGCTCCACCTCGGAGGAGGCGGCGCGCAGCACGTCGACCAGCGGGACCGGCTGGTCCCAGCGGCGGCCGGGCTCCTCGCCGGCGAGGACCAGGAGGTTCTCACCGTTGCGGCGCATACGGGTCGCGAGGTGGTCCAGCTTGAAGAGGTTCTCCAGCTGGTCCGGGTCGGCCTCGTTGTTCTCCAGGTCGGTGATCAGGGTCAGCTGGCCCTCGATCAGCGACTGGTTGCGGCGCGAGAGGTTGGTGAAGATCGCGTTGATGTTGCCCCGCAGCAGGGCCTGCTCGGCGGCGAGCCGGACGGCCTCGCGGTGGACCTGGTCGAAGGCGCGGGCGACCTCGCCGATCTCGTCGCGGGTGTTGATCGGGATGGGGGCGACACGGGTGTCCACCCGGCCGGGGTCGGTGCGCGAGAGCTGGTCGACCAGCATCGGCAGACGCTGCTCGGCGATGCCGAAGGCGGCGTTGCGCAGCTGGCGCATCGAGCGGGACATCTGGCGGGCGACCATGCCGGCCAGGATGAACGCGGCGAGCAGGGCGACCACGACGGCGGCACCGGTGATGAGGGCGTCGCGCTTGGCGTCGTCGGAGATCTTGGACGCCTCGTTCACCGCGGTGTCGACCAGGTCGTTCTCGATCGTGCGGTACGCGTTGTACTTCAGGGTGTTGACCGCCCACCAGTTCTGCGCGGTGATGCCGCTCTGGGCGAGGGCCGCGCGGTCGCTGGGGTCCGTGGACTTGAGCTGGGCCACCGCCGAGACCATCTTGGTCGGCTCGGACGGCGGTGCCACGTAGTCCGGATTCCGCTTCTTGGCGTCCGCGGCCATCGCCGCGCCCTCCGCGCGGATCCGCTGCTTGGCGTCCTCCAGCTTCTTCGCGTCGGCCTCCGTGCCACCGCCGACGTACTCCTCGATGGCGATGCCCTCCAGGTACGCGTACGAGAAGAGCGCGACGCGCTGGCTGGCGAGGTTCTGCTCGCCCGGGCCGGGCCGGACCAGCATGTGCATGCCGATGGAGCGCTCCAGCGACAGGGCGGCCTTGGTGAGCGAGATGGCGTAGACGGTACGGCCGTAGCTGGTGACGTTCGAGGTGCCGAGGCCCAGCTCGTTGGCGAACTCCAGCAGCGGGTGCGAGATGTCGCCGTAGCCCTCCTCGGTCTTCACCCCGGGGAGCTTGCTGGTGTACGCGTTCGCGCGCACGTCCGGCAGATCGGCCTCGGCCTCGCGGAGCAGCTCCAGGCGGCGCTCGAGTCGAGGCGTGTCCGGCATGCCCTGGGCGGCCTTGTCGAAGGCGTCGGCCGCCTTGTCGGTGGCGGCGCGGGCGTCGGTGACCGTCTTGTCGTCCTGGCCCTTGCCCTGGAGCAGGGGGGCCGCGGTGACGTCGCGCTCGTTGTAGAGCTGGTCCGCGTAGGTCAGAGCGGCCTGGACCACGAGCGCGGTCTTCTCCGCGTCCTCGGCCTCCTGCCAGGTGTCGATCGAGCTTTTCACCTGGAAGCCGCCCATGACGAGGCCGACCAGCACGGGTATGAGCAGGATCGCGTTCAGCCGGGTCGGCACGCGCCAGTTGCGCGGCGAGAACCGGCCGCCGCTGGGCGCGGGCGCCGCCGTTGGTTCCGATCCGGGCACAGGGGTGGGCGCCGCTCCGCGCGGCGGCGGGGTGAAGTTGCCCCGGGCCGACGGCTCGGGACTGTTCTTGCTTCGCCTCACTCGACCAACAACCTTCCGGCGGGGTCGGCACCTAACGTTGTGCCGCAGTGTCTCAGAGCCCGGTTCGCCATCGAGTACGGAGTACCGCTGAGTACGTCTTTGACTAATGGGCAGTTCAGGCATTCCAGCACGTCGGCCTGCGCACTTCCAAACAGTGGAAGCGGTGGATTCGGAGTGATGTAAGCCCCAGATAAAACGGTCATAAAGAGCGAGCCCCGTCAAAAGACGGGGCCTTTGTGCGCGCAGCGACACCGCTCGACCGCGACGCGTTGCCGTACCACCCGATTCCTCTGCCGAAACGTTATGAACAACGGAGCCGACCGTGTCAAAAGCCACAGTCGGCTCCAATGCGTCTACGACAACTGCCGTACGGCGCTGCCGACTTGCGCTACCGCAGCCGTGCCATCAGCGCGTGCTCCACCAGCGTGATCAGCGCGCTCTTGGCATCCGACCGGTGCCGGGCGTCGGTGGTGATGATCGGCGCGTCCGGACCGATCTGCAACGCCTCGCGCACCTCGTCGGGCGTGTAGGGCTGGTGCCCGTCGAAGCCGTTGAGCGCGATGACGAACGGCAGGCCGCTGTTCTCGAAGTAGTCGACGGCCGGGAAGCAGTCGGCGAGACGGCGGGTGTCGACGAGGACGACGGCACCGATGGCGCCGCGCACCAGGTCGTCCCACATGAACCAGAAGCGGTCCTGGCCGGGCGTACCGAACAGGTAGAGGATCAGGTCCTGGTCCAGGGTGATACGGCCGAAGTCCATGGCCACCGTGGTGGTGGTCTTGTCCCCGGTGTGCGTGAGGTCGTCGATGCCCGCGCTCGCGGAGGTCATCACGGCCTCGGTGCGCAGCGGGTTGATCTCCGAGACGGCGCCCACGAACGTGGTCTTGCCCACGCCGAAGCCACCCGCCACCACGATCTTGGCGGAGGTGGTCGCCCGGCCCGGTTCAGAGCTTGCGAAGTCCACTGAGCACCCTTTCGAGCAGCGTCACATCCGGAGCGCCGCCGTTGTTCTCGTCGCCGCCCGGCTGGTGGATGGCGACCAGGCCCGCCTCCGCGAGGTCCGCGACCAGGATCCTGGCCACGCCCAGCGGCATGGACAGCAGCGCGGAGACCTCGGCCACCGACTTCACCTCACGGCACAGGTGGCAGATGCGCTGGTGCTCCGGGAGGAGTCCCATGAGCGCTGCCGGGTCGGCCGTGGTGCTGATCAGGGCCTCGATGGCCAGCTGGTAGCGCGGCCGGGTCCGGCCGCCGGTCATCGCGTACGGACGTACCAGCGGCTGGTCGCCCTCATCCTCGTACGGCTCCGCGTACGGATCATGAGAGGCGGTGGGCGGGGTCATGAATCCTCCGGGCGGGGACAGCAAGTCGGTCAGTCAAGCCGTCTGGTCGTGGCCGGTGGGGGGAATGTGGCGGCCGGACGGTGATTTGGTGAGGCGGGTGGATCCGGGGGTGTCAGTGCAGCAGACTGCCTTGCAGTTCGGCGCGCAGGTCCGGGGTGAGTACCGCCCCCGCGCGGTCGACCAGCAGCGCCATCTCGTAGCCGACGAGGCCGATGTCGCATTCCGGGTGGGCCAGCACGGCCAGGGACGAACCGTCCGAGACGGACATGAGGAAGAGGAATCCCCGTTCCATCTCGACGACGGTCTGGGCCACGTCGCCGCCCTCGAAGATCCGGGACGCCCCCGCCGTCAGCGAGGTCAGGCCCGACGCGACGGCCGCCAGCTGGTCTGCACGGTCGCGCGGGAAGCCCTCCGACAGTGCCAGCAGGAGACCGTCGGCGGACACGACGACGGTGTGGGACACACCTGGGGTGTTGTCCACGAAGTTGGTGATCAACCAGTTGAGGTTCTGTGCCGCCTGGCTCATCGGGCTCAACTAACGCTCCTGCTGGTGAGTGGGGCTCGGGAAGCTGCCCGTCTGGCCGGTGCCGGCCTGACGACCTTGTGCGATACCCCGACGGAGATTGGTCAGCCGGCCGCGTACGTCGTCAGGCGAACGCGAGACCTGCGGACCGGGTTGGTGCTGTTGCTGCTGAGCCGTACCCGGGACGAGGTTCGCCCTGGGCACCCGGCGCGGCAGGCCGGAGGTGGTGACGCCGCCCGCGGCCGGCTGCCGGACGCGCTCGGCCTGACGGACGAGGTCGTCGTTCGGCGAGCTGCGCCAGGCGGTCGACGAGGTCCGCTGCGGAGCGGACGACGACTGCGGAGCGGACGACTGCGGAGCCGCCGGAGCCTGCGGCTGCTGCTGGGGGGAGGGTGCCGGAGCCGAGCCGTTGGAACCCGTCTGATGCCCCTGCTGACCGCCGTGGAACCAGTTGGTCTCCAAGGTGTCGTACAGCGGGGTACGCCCGTCACCGGGTCCCGTCGCGGGCGGCAGTGCCTCGGGCTCCTGGCGGGCGGGCCGCTGCTGCGGACGTGCCGGGGCCGGGGCCGGGGGCTGCGGGGCGCCGAAGTCGGAGCCGCCGCCGTACGCGCCGTTGACCTGGGACCGGTCGAACTGACCGGTGGACTCGGGGCTCTGGCGGCCGGGCAGGGCGTGCTGCCCCGTCGAGTCGGCGTCGTACGCCTGCGGAGCGGCGAACTGGCCGGTCTGCGACGGGTTGTGCTGCCCGCCGGGGTTCTGCTGCCCGCCCGGGGCGCCGAAGACGTCCGAGCGGACGAACTGGCCCGGGTTCTGCCGGCCGTTCGCACCGGGACGGGGGAGGTCGGAGGGCGAGCCCTGGCCCTGGGGGCCGTCGTTGCCCGGGATCGCCGGCATCTCCGTCGTGGAGCCGGGGCCCTGACGGTCGTCGAGCCGCGGCATCCGGGACGTCTGCGCCGGGTCCTCGTCGTGTCCGCGCGGGGCGTCGAGCGAGGCGCGCGGCACCGGCGGCTGGGCGTTGTCGTCGCTCCAGCTCGGCACGCGCGGCTGCGGGGCGCCGCCCGGCAGCTCGGCCCGCGCACCACCGCGCGGCGGCAGCTGCGGCCGGCGACCGCCACGACGGCCCTTCTCGGCATCGGAGGAGGGGGGAGCCGACTGTGGCCGGGACTGCTCGCGGCCGGCGGAGCCGCCGAAGGCGTCCTGGCCCGCACCGAACGGGTCCTGGCCCATGCCCGCGGCCTGGAGCCCCTGCGGAGCACCCGGAGCCTGACCACCGAAACCGGCGCCCGCACCGGCCGGAGGCCGGCCCTGCGAGGGAGCGCCCGGACCCTGCGGTCCACGCGGCGCACCCGGAAGCCCGCCACCGTCGCGCCCAGGCAGCGCGGCCCGCGGTCCCTGACCGGCACCGAGCCGGCCCCCGCCGGACGCACCGGCTCCGAGCGCACCGCCACCCGGCGCACCCGCGCCGAGGGAGCCGTTGCCGGTCTGGGCCTGGCGACGGGCGGCAGCCGCACCGGCCGCGGCCTGCGCGGCGGCCGGACCACCGGAACCACCGGGGCCGCCCGGACCGGGCTTGCCCGGAGCGGGCTTCTTGCCGCCCTGGGCGACGTCGACGGGGAGCATGACCAGCGCGGTCGTACCGCCGGAGTCGGACGGGCGCAGCTGGATGCGGATGCCGTGCCGCTGGGACAGCCGGCCGACCACGAACAGGCCCATGCGGCGGGAGACGGAGACGTCCACGGTGGGCGGCGAGGCGAGCCGCTCGTTGATCGCGGCGAGGTCCTCGGGGGAGAGGCCGATGCCGGTGTCGTGGATCTCGATCAGGACGCGGCCGTCGGGCAGCGCGTGACCGGTCACCTTGACCTTGGTCTGCGGGGAGGAGAACGAGGTCGCGTTCTCCAGCAGCTCGGCGAGCAGGTGCACGAGGTCGTTGACCACGCGGCCGGCCACTTCGGTGGTCGGCACGGAGGACAGCTCGATGCGTTCGTACTGCTCCACCTCGGACGCGGCGGCGCGCAGCACGTCGACCAGCGGGACCGGACGGGTCCAGCGGCGGCCCGGCTCCTCACCGGCGAGGACGAGGAGGTTCTCACCGTTACGGCGCATACGCGTCGCGAGGTGGTCGAGCTTGAACAGCGAGGACAGCTGGTCCGGGTCGGCCTCGCGGGACTCCAGTTCGGAGATGAGCGAGAGCTGGCGCTGGATGAGGCCCTGGGAGCGGCGCGAGAGGTTGGTGAACATCGCGTTGACGTTGCCCCGCAGCAGGGCCTGCTCGGCGGCGAGGCGGACCGCCTCCCGGTGCACGTCGTCGAAGGCCGCGGCCACCTGGCCGATCTCGTCCCGGGAGTGCACACCGACCGACTCGACGGAGGTGTCGACGTCCTGCGGGTCGGACTCGGACAGCTGCTTGACCAGCTCGGGCAGCCGGTCCTGGGCGACCCTGGTCGCGGTCTCCTCCAGGCGGCGCAGCGAGCGGATCATGGACCGGGCCACGACGAAGGCGCCGACCAGCGAGACACCGAGCACGAGCAGGATCAGCGCACCGGAGATGATGGCCTCGCGCTCCGACTCGTTGCGCAGCTCGCGGGCCTTCTGCTCCATGTCCTCCAGCAGCGTCGTCTCGATGGCGCGCATCTGCTGGATCTTGGTGGTGCTGTCGTCGACCCAGTCGCGGTAGGAACGCTTCTCCAGGTCGTTGAGGGCGTTCGGATTGCTGAGCGCGCGGCTGGCGTACTTGTCGCTGGCCGTGATCGTCGGGTTGTTCTGCTCGATCGACTTCAGCAGGTCGGCGGCGGACTGCGTGCCGTAGATGTTCCGGAACGCCTTGATCTCGGACCGCTGGCTCGTCAGGGCCGACTCGGCGTAGAGCCGGTCGTTCTCGGAGAGGACGCCGACGGTGTCGTTGTTCGCGGGCAGCGCCGCCGCGAGGACGGCCCGCTGGATGGACGCGTACTCCTTGGCGTTGGAGAAGGCCGCCAGGGCACGCGTGCTCCGGATCATCTCCGGGTTGCTGGTCGCCTCCGCCATGTCCTGGGAGAGGTCGAGCAGGTTGGTGATCAGACGGTGGTAGGCCTCCACGGTCTGCGTGGAGTTGCGCTTGGACTCGTAGGCGGTGCTGCGGATCTTCTCGATGTTGCTGAGGTCACCGACGAGCTGGACGAGGTTGTCCCGGACGCCCTTGAGGTTGCCGTCCTTGCTGCTGTTGTCGACCTCCTCGGAGGCCTCCCTGAAGCTGTCCGCGGCCCGGTCCGTCTTCTCCCGGTAGCCCTTGACCGTGTAGTCGGTCGCCTTGGCGCCGTGCGCGAGCGGACCGGCGGACTGGTCGCGCTCCTCCTGGAGCGCCGCGGCGAGCTCGGTGGCCCGCTTGGTCATGTCCGTCAGCAGCTTCATGTTCTCGAGCTGCTGGATGTCGTCCATGTTGTCGCTGATGCGCAGCGCGCCCAGCGAGGTGGCCGCGACGACGGGGAGCGTCAGCAGCGCCACCAGACGCGTGGAGATACGCCAGTTGCGCAGGGCTATTCGCGAGCCCGGGCCGACCATGCCCTTCGAGGACTTCTTCGCAGGCGGTGCGGAGGGGTTCGCCGTCCCCGAGGACGCCGACATGGCGGGGCGCCCGGGGCGCTCACCGCTGTCGGCGGACGGAGCCGGGCCCGGGTTCTGGGCGTGCTGGGGCGAGGGACCTCGGTCGGTCCCGCCGTGCTCCGGCTCCGCCGAAGCGCTGCCATCCCTCTTGAAACGTCCCTGCACTAGCGTCGCAACCTCTGGACCAGGCGCCCTTCCGCGTGAACGGACGGACACGGTGTCGGCGTGTTGGGGAGCGCCCTGAATACGCTCCTTGATGGTCGTGGTGGACCGGCGCTGGCTCCCCCTTCTCGCCGCCACTAGGCGCTCGGTGCGCCCCCTGTGCGCCGGCTCGATCCTGCGGCGGTCCGTGGAATTCCAGCACAGTGCAGGATCTCCAACAAGGCCCGTAGGTCGAGCCGTGACATACGTGACACCACGTGAGGGCGAGGTTACCTCTCGTAGAACGCCATCCCGCCCATATCGGGCGTATGCCCGCGAGCCGACGGGGTGCGAGAGGTGTCCCAGTCGCCATGATCAGGAGCGGAATGAGGGCTTCAGGTGGTCAATGTCCGTTTCGGTACGGTCGATTGCGAGCCTGAATTGACCGGTTTATCCACGCTCTCGTGAGGAAACTCACATGCTGATCAAGGAGGTTGGTCACTTCCGGTGGGAACCGCATGTTTAGCCTGACGCTTTACAAGAGAGAAGTTTCTGCCAACCCGCGCCCGGACGCCCGGCCCCTGAGGCCCGTCCGCGGCGCCTTGTCACGACAGGGCTCAGGACAACCGTGAAGACGACGATGATGTTCCGCACCATAGCCAACCCGCGGCGCACGACGCTGGCGCACCTCGAGGACGCCGACGAACTGCAGACCCCGCAGCAGCCGGAGCACTCGGTCGACCTTCCCGCTCAGACAGCCAACCCCAAGCGCACCATCCTCCAGGAGATCCCCGTCACCGCCGCCGCCGAGTAGTACGGGCGCCGGTGACCGGTCGTTCAATCGATCGCGTACGACGGTCGGGGCGCCCGCGGTGATGCGCGAGGCGCCCGCCCCTGCCCGCGTTAGCCTGGAGCGTCAGACTCCAGCCGGCTCAAGTGAGGGGCGCCAGATCCCGTGCGCATCGCCAGATTCTCCATCGACGGGAACGTCGCCTTCGGCGCGGTCGAGGGCGACAGGCCGGACGAGCTCGTCCTCGACATCATCAAGGGCATCCCGTTCGCGGACTTCGAGCTCTCCGGCACGAAGGTCCCGTTGAGCAAGGTCAGGCTGCTGCCGCCGGTCCTCCCCAACAAGGTCGTGGCCTTCGGCCGCAACTACGCCGAGCACGCGCGCGAACTCGGCAACGACGTGCCCGACGCCCCGTTCGCCTTCTTCAAGCCGTCCACCGCGGTGATCGGCCCCGGCGACGAGATCCAGTACCCGTCCTTCACCGAGGACCTCCACCACGAGGCCGAGCTGGCCGTCGTCATCGGCCGCATGTGCCGCGAGGTCCCCCGTGAGCGCGTCAAGGACGTGATCTTCGGCTACACCTGCGCCAACGACATCACCGCCCGCGACGTGCAGAAGCGCGAGAAGCAGTGGGCGCGGGCCAAGGGCTTCGACACGTCCTGCCCGCTGGGCCCCTGGGTGGAGACGGACCTGGCCGTGGAGACCGCGTCCGACCTGACGATCCAGCTCACGGTGAACGGCGAACAGCGCCAGCTCGGCCGCACCAGCGAGATGATCCACTCCATCGAGGACCTGATCGTCAACATCTCCGAGGCCATGACGCTGCTCCCCGGCGACGTGATCCTCACCGGCACCCCGGCAGGGGTCGGCCCCCTCAACGTCGGCGACGAGGTCGCCGTCACCATCGAAGGCATCGGCACTCTCACCAACAAGGTTGTCAAGCGTGGCTAGCGCACCCGGCACTCCCGTTCGCGTCCGTTTCTGCCCCTCGCCCACCGGTAACCCCCATGTGGGCCTGGTCCGCACCGCCCTGTTCAACTGGGCGTTCGCCCGGCACCACCAGGGCACCCTGGTCTTCCGCATCGAGGACACCGACGCGGCCCGCGACTCCGAGGAGTCCTACCACCAGCTCCTCGACTCGATGCGCTGGCTGGGCTTCGACTGGGACGAGGGCCCGGAGATCGGCGGCCCGCACGCGCCGTACCGCCAGTCGCAGCGCATGGACCTCTACAAGGACGTCGCGGCCAAGCTCCTCGACGGCGGCTACGCCTACCGCTGCTACTGCTCCCAGGAGGAGCTGGACACCCGCCGCGAGGCCGCCCGCGCCGCCGGCAAGCCGTCCGGCTACGACGGTCACTGCCGTGAGCTGACCGAGGCGCAGGTCGAGGAGTACAAGGCCCAGGGCCGCACGCCGATCGTCCGCTTCCGCATGCCCGACGAGGCGATCACCTTCACGGACCTGGTCCGCGGCGAGCTGACGTTCACGCCGGAGAACGTGCCCGACTACGGCATCGTCCGCGCGAACGGCGCCCCGCTCTACACCCTCGTCAACCCGGTCGACGACGCCCTGATGGAGATCACCCACGTCCTGCGCGGCGAGGACCTGCTCTCCTCCACGCCCCGTCAGATCGCCCTGTACAAGGCGCTGATGGAGCTGGACGTCGCCAAGGGCGTCCCGGAGTTCGGTCACCTGCCGTACGTGATGGGCGAGGGCAACAAGAAGCTCTCCAAGCGTGACCCGCAGTCCTCGCTGAACCTCTACCGCGAGCGCGGCTTCCTCCCCGAGGGCCTCCTCAACTACCTCTCCCTGCTGGGCTGGTCGCTCTCGGCCGACCAGGACATCTTCACGATGGACGAGATGGTCGCGGCCTTCGACATCGCCGACGTGAACCCCAACCCGGCCCGCTTCGACCTGAAGAAGTGCGAGTCGATCAACGGCGACCACATCCGCCTGCTGGATGTGAAGGACTTCACCGAGCGCTGCCGCCCGTGGCTCCAGGCCCCCTTCGCCCCCTGGGCGCCGGAGGCGTTCGACGAGGTGAAGTGGCAGGCGATCGCCCCGCACGCCCAGACCCGCCTCAAGGTCCTCTCGGAGATCACCGACAACGTCGACTTCCTGTTCCTGCCGGAGCCGGTGGAAGACGAGGCCAGCTGGACGAAGGCCATGAAAGAAGGCTCGGACGCCCTCCTGCGCACGGCCCGCGAGAAGCTGGACGCGGCCGACTGGACGTCCCCGGACTCCCTGAAGGACGCCGTCCTGGCCGCCGGCGAGGCCCATGGCCTCAAGCTCGGCAAGGCCCAGGCCCCGGTCCGTGTCGCCGTCACCGGCCGCACGGTCGGCCTGCCCCTCTTCGAATCCCTGGAGGTCCTGGGCAAGGAGAAGACGCTGGCGAGGATCGACGCGGCGCTGGCGAAGCTGGCGGCGTGACGCCGACGCACACGTGAGGGGGCGGTACCCGGCAGCCGGGTACCGCCCCTTCGGCGTCGTCGGACGGCGTCGATCTCGGGTTACCGTCGGATCATGAGCATTCGTGCCGTGGTCTGGGACATCGACGACACCCTCTTCGACTACACGGGTGCCGACCGCATCGGCATGCGCCTGCACCTGACAGCCGAGGGGCTGCTGGCGGGGTACGAGAGCGTCGAGCAGGCCATCGTGCGGTGGCGGGAGATCACCGACGTCCAGTGGGCGAGGTTCTCGGCGGGGGAGGTCGACTTCCAGGGGCAGCGCCGGGACCGGGTGCGGGTGTTCCTGGGGGAGCAGTTGAGCGACGCGGAGGCCGACGCCTGGTTCCAGCGCTACGTCGCGCACTACGAGACCGCCTGGACCCTCTTCCCGGACGTCCTGCCGGTCCTGGACGCCCTCGCGGCCAGCCACCGGCACGCGGTGCTGTCCAACTCCAGCATCCACGTCCAGGACCGCAAGCTGCGCGTGCTCGGCGTGCACGACCGGTTCGAGGCCATCCTGTGCGCCGCCGAGATCGGCGTCTCCAAGCCGGAGGCCGGCGCCTTCCACGCCGCCTGCGACGCCCTCGACCTCGCCCCGCACCAGGTCGCGTACGTCGGCGATCACCCGGAGATCGACGGCCGCGGTGCCGCGGAGGCCGGGCTGCTGTCGGTGTGGATCGACCGTGACGGCGTGTACACCAGCGATGACAGCCCCGGCGGACCGCACCGGATCGCCTCCCTCGCCGAACTGCCCGCGCTCCTCGGCGCGGATACCCGTTTTGGAGCCCCGTCCACCTTCGGGTAATGTTCTTCCTGCGCCGCCGGGGAGCGGGCCGAAAGGCCGGAAACCCGGGGGAGCGAACTAGAACAAGATCCCTCAGGGGCTTGCGTTCCAGTGGCCTATGGTGTAATTGGCAGCACGACTGATTCTGGTTCAGTTAGTCTTGGTTCGAGTCCAGGTAGGCCAGCTCGCAGAGCTCATCTGCAAAGCCCCCGTTGTGTAGCGGCCTAGCACGCTGCCCTCTCAAGGCAGTAGCGCCGGTTCGAATCCGGTCGGGGGTACTGATCTCGATCAAGTCGGGATCGCTAGGGCCCCCGTTGTGTAGCGGCCTAGCACGCCGCCCTCTCAAGGCGGTAGCGCCGGTTCGAATCCGGTCGGGGGTACTGTCTGGTCTAAACCACATTGGTCTATGGTGTAATTGGCAGCACGACTGATTCTGGTTCAGTTAGTCTTGGTTCGAGTCCAGGTAGACCAGCTCGGACCTGCGGAAACGCAGGCTCCACGCCCCCGTTGTGTAGCGGCCTAGCACGCCGCCCTCTCAAGGCGGTAGCGCCGGTTCGAATCCGGTCGGGGGTACACAGTGAAAGCCCTCCACTTCGGTGGAGGGCTTTCGTCATTCCCGGTCGCCGAAGCCGTACCGCCGCATCAACCGGGCGTACCCCAGCAGCGGTTGAGGGTCCCGGTCCTGGCCGAGGCGTCTGAGCGCGGCCATCGCCACCACCAGCGAGCGGTAGGAGGGCGAGACGGTGACCAGTGCCTGGGCGTTCGACCAGCCCAGGGACTCCAGCAGGTGATCCGCGACGTCGTGCGCGGCCCGGACGGCACTGGCTGCGTGGGGGCGCGGGGGGATGGCGCGAGGCGTATCTCGTGCCGCAGGGGGCATGGGAGTCGGTCCGCGCGGACATGCCGGCGTTCGGGCTCGCCGCGGCGCACGGGCAGGTGCGTGACCGAAGAGGCGAGATGACGGGGGGGGACCGAGGGAACGAGGGGGCCTGCCGCGGCGTTGAGGCAGGTCCCGTCGTCGACGTGCCCGAAGGTCAGCCGGAGCGGCGCAGGGCCTCGGAGAGGCGGGCGGCGGCGTCGATGACCGCCTGGGCGTGCATACGGCCGGGGTGGCGGGTCAGGCGCTCGATGGGGCCGGAGACCGACACGGCGGCCACCACGCGGTTCGACGGGCCTCGTACGGGCGCGGAGACGGACGCGACGCCGGGTTCGCGCTCGCCGATCGACTGGGCCCAGCCCCGGCGTCGTACGCCCGAGAGCGCGGTGGCCGTGAAGCGGGCGCCCTGGAGGCCGCGGTGCAGGCGCTCCGGCTCCTCCCAGGCCATGAGGATCTGCGCCGACGAACCCGCCTTCATCGTGAGCGTCGAGCCGACCGGGACCGTGTCCCGCAGGCCGGACAGCCGCTCCGCCGCGGCGACGCAGATGCGCATGTCGCCCTGGCGGCGGTAGAGCTGCGCGCTCTCGCCCGTGACGTCCCGGAGGTGGGTGAGGACCGGGCCGGCGGTGGCGAGGAGACGGTCCTCACCGGCGGCCGCGGCCAGTTCCGCGAGGCGAGGGCCGAGAATGAAACGGCCCTGCATGTCGCGCGCCACCATGCGGTGGTGTTCCAGAGCCACGGCCAGCCGATGGGCCGTGGGTCGTGCCAGTCCGGTGGCCGAGACGAGCCCTGCGAGGGTGGCCGGACCGGACTCCAGGGCGCTCAGGACAAGGGCTGCCTTGTCCAGAACGCCGACGCCGCTACTGTTGTCCATGAAACGATACTCGCGTCTCACTCTGTGAAACGCAAGTTCAATTTTCCGTGGAACACGCCACTCTGGAAGAACGAAGGCAGAGCGGCCCGCAAACCAGTACGGGCCTGGCGGCGGACGCCCGGAAGCAGGGGCGCGGGCGGTGGCCGCCATCTCAAGATCTCTAGTTGGGCCGGTGGACCGTATGCCGGCCGGAGGGAAAGCGATGGGTAGGACACTCGCGGAGAAGGTCTGGGACGACCATGTCGTCCGGCGCGCCGAGGGCGAGCCCGACCTCCTCTTCATCGATCTGCACCTGCTGCACGAGGTGACCAGCCCGCAGGCCTTCGACGGCCTCCGCAAGAGCGGTCGCAAGGTGCGCCGGCTCGACCTGACCATCGCCACCGAGGACCACAACACCCCGACCCTCGACATCGACAAGCCCATCGCGGACCCGGTCTCCCGCGTCCAGCTGGAGACGCTGCGCGCGAACGCCGCCGAGTTCGGTGTGCGCCTGCACCCGCTGGGCGACGTCGAGCAGGGCGTCGTGCACGTCGTCGGCCCGCAGCTGGGTCTGACCCAGCCCGGCATGACGGTCGTCTGCGGTGACTCGCACACCTCCACGCACGGTGCCTTCGGCGGCCTCGCCTTCGGCATCGGCACCTCCCAGGTCGAGCACGTGCTGGCCACCCAGACACTGCCGCTGGTCCGGCCGAAGACCATGGCCATCACGGTCAACGGCGAACTGCCGGAGGGCGTGACCGCCAAGGACCTGATCCTGGCGATCATCGCCAAGATCGGTACGGGCGGCGGCCAGGGCTATGTCCTGGAGTACCGCGGCGAGGCCATCGAGAAGCTCTCGATGGAGGCCCGGATGACCATCTGCAACATGTCGATCGAGGCCGGCGCCCGCGCGGGCATGATCGCCCCCGACGAGACCACCTTCGAGTACCTCAAGGGCCGCCCGCACGCCCCCAAGGGCGAGGACTGGGACGCCGCCGTCGCGTACTGGAAGACGCTCAGGACGGACGAGGACGCCGAGTTCGACGCCGAGGTCGTCATCGAGGCCGCCGAGCTCTCGCCGTTCGTCACCTGGGGCACCAACCCCGGCCAGGGTGCGCCGCTTTCGGCACACGTCCCCGACCCGGCTTCGTACGAAGACGCTTCGGAGCGCCTCGCCGCCGAAAAGGCCCTGGAGTACATGGGGTTGGAGGCCGGCCAGCCGCTGCGCTCCATCAAGGTGGACACCGTCTTCGTAGGCTCCTGCACCAACGGCCGCATCGAGGACCTGCGCGCCGCCGCCGAGCTGCTCAAGGGCCGCAAAGTCGCCGACGGCGTACGGATGCTGGTCGTCCCGGGCTCCGCGCGGGTCGGTCTGCAGGCCGTCTCCGAGGGTCTGGACGTCGTCTTCAAGGAGGCCGGCGCCGAGTGGCGGCACGCGGGCTGCTCGATGTGCCTGGGCATGAACCCGGACCAGCTCGCCCCCGGTGAGCGCTCCGCGTCCACCTCCAACCGCAACTTCGAGGGCCGGCAGGGCAAGGGCGGTCGTACGCACCTGGTGTCGCCGCAGGTCGCCGCCGCGACCGCCGTGCTGGGCCACCTGGCCTCCCCGGCCGACCTGTCCGACGTCGAGACCCGTACGCCCGCTGGAGTCTGAGAAGTCATGGAAGCATTCACCACGCACACCGGCCGGGCCGTCCCGCTGCGCCGCTCCAACGTCGACACCGACCAGATCATCCCTGCTCACTGGCTCAAGAAGGTGACGCGGGACGGGTTCGAGGACGGGCTGTTCGAGGCCTGGCGCAAGGACCCGGAGTTCGTGCTCAACCGACCCGAGCGCGAAGGCGCCACGGTGCTGGTCGCCGGTCCCGACTTCGGCACCGGTTCCTCCCGTGAGCACGCGGTCTGGGCGCTGCAGAACTACGGCTTCAAGGCCGTGATCTCCTCGCGCTTCGCCGACATCTTCCGCGGCAACTCGCTCAAGAACGGCCTGCTCACGGTGGTTCTGGAGCAGAAGGTCGTGGACGCGCTGTGGGAGCTCACCGAGAAGGACCCGCAGGCCGAGATCACGGTCGACCTGGAGAACCGCGAGGTGCGCGCCGAGGGCATCACCGCCTCCTTCGAGCTGGACGAGAACTCCCGCTGGCGGCTGCTGAACGGCCTCGACGACATCTCGATCACGCTCCAGAACGAGGCTGACATCGCGGCCTACGAGGCGAAGCGGCCGTCGTTCAAGCCGCGCACGCTGCAGAGCTGATCCGAAAGTCCCCTCCGAAGCTTCGGCGCAAGGCGACTTTCGGCCACCGCAACACCCGCGCAGTACCCCCGATCAGCCCCGATCGGGGGTACTGCCATGTCTGCACCCGAACGGCCCTGCCGCGTTTCGAATCAAGTTCAACTTCCCACGTTACGCGGGGTGTTACTGGGGTACGCGAGTCTCGTACGCGTGGCTTCCGCAAGTGCCTGGAAGGCCATTTGAGGCCGGAGTTGCACCCCTGGCAGGCGACAACTCGCCCCAGATGGCACAATCTGTGCATGGAACACGACGGCCAACTCGAGCTCTATGCGGCAGTCGCGGACCGACTCAAGGAAGCGCACACAAGAGTGCGCGCACTGCAAGTCCCGGAGGGCGTACGGATGGCGCTGACCCGGAAGCTGCTGGTCATTACGGCCGCGGCCAAGCACGACGTCGCCGAAGCGGCAAGGCGTCTGGAGCGGTTCATCGCGGACCTCGACGCGGGGCGAATCCCCGAAGAGGAGCGCTGAACACCTTCGAGGCAGTCGAGTCTGTTGCGGCACAAGGGTGATTAGCCCGTTTCGTGTTTGATTTGCGGTATATATCTGCCTAACGTGCGAAAAAGCTTGAACACTTTCGTTCTGGCGATGTCTCCGAAGGGGAAGACGTGAACAAGGCGCAGCTCGTAGAAGCGATTGCCGACAAGATGGGCGGCCGCCAGCAGGCCGCCGATGCTGTCGACCATGTACTGGACGCCATCGTCCGCGCGGTCGTCGCCGGTGAGCGGGTCTCGGTCACCGGCTTCGGTTCGTTCGAGAAGGTCGACCGTCCGGCTCGTTACGCCCGTAACCCCCAGACGGGCGAGCGGGTTCGGGTCAAGAAGACCTCCGTTCCGCGTTTCCGTGCGGGTCAGGGCTTCAAGGACCTGGTGAGCGGCTCGAAGAAGCTCCCGCGGGGCGGCGAGGTCTCCGTCAAGAAGGCGCCCAAGGGCAGCCTGACCGGTGGTGCCGCGGCGACGGTCAAGAAGGCCGCCGCGAAGAAGACCACCAAGGCGGCCGCGGCGAAGAAGACGACCGCGAAGAAGGCGCCGGCGAAGAAGACCACGGCCGCCGCCAAGAAGACGACCGCGAAGAAGGCGCCGGCGAAGAAGACCACGGCCGCCGCCAAGAAGACGACCGCGGCGAAGAAGACCACCGCCAAGAAGGCGACGGCCAAGAAGGCCCCGGCGAAGAAGGCGACCGCCAAGAAGGCGCCCGCCAAGAAGTCGACGGCTCGCAAGACCACGGCCAAGAAGGCCACCGCTCGCAAGAGGTAGGACCGCAGGGGCACTCACGCGCCGGGCCGGACTCCGTGTGGAGTCCGGCCCGCGGCGTGTTTGGGGTGCGGCGGCGGCTCAGAACGTCTGCAACGTCACCAGCGTGATCCGCAGGGACTCGCCCTTGCCCTCCGTCTCGATGCGGACCCGTTGCCCGGGGCGCAGCAGCCGCAGGCCGCCCGCGTCGAAGGCCGGGGCGCCGAAGGGCACGGGGGTGCCGTCGTCGAGCAGCACGCTGCCGGTACGGGTTTCGGCGTCGTAGGTGTATGCGGTGGCCTGCATGGCCGCAAGCCTACGACGGGTTCCGGGTCGGGTGCGGCTGTGCGAGCAGCAGTCGTGCCGCCATCTCGGCCGTCCGTGGGCCCACCCCCAGGGCCAGCGCCGCCCGCAGGTCGTCGCCGGTGTCCACGTCCTGGCGTACGGAATCGACCTCGTCGAGGCTGAGTTCCCTCGCCCCCGACGCGCGATGGCGGTCCCGGGAATTCGTGCCGAATGCCGGGAGTAATTCGCGGCTGGGGGCCGCGGCCAGCAGTGTCGTGCCGATTGCCGCCGCATCCGGGAGAAATGCGCGCGGGAATTCCGCGGCCGCGTCCAGAACGCGGGCCAATTCCAGTGGACGCAGCGCCGGAAGATCGGCGTTCAGGGCGGCCACGGCGCTGTCGGGGCGGGAGGACCGTACGACCGCCGCGGCGTGCCCGAGCGCCGGGTTCAGGCCGCCGCCCGGCTCGTCGGGGACGATGCGCGCGCCCAGTGCGCCCAGCTCGCGGCCGGCCAGGGCGTCGCCCGTGACGACGGCCACATCCTTCACCGCGGGGCAGGCCAGCGCCGCGGCCACGGTGTCCTGCGCGAACGCGAGGGCCAGGCCCGGGCGCAGTCGATCCGCCGTGGTGTCCGACAGCCTGCTCTTCGCCCGCGCCAAGGGCTTCAGGGGTATGACAAGGGTCCACTGCACGAGCGTTCCGATTCCTCTCTTGTCGCGTCCATTGTCGCTCAGCCGTCACCAGGACCATCTGGCGGTCACGGCGGTGAGGCGTACGGTGTTCTCGACAGACCGGCGGCCTGGGGCGACACTTGTGCGGCCCCCCGGCCCGATGTCCTTGATTCCTAGAGGAAGGTGTCCGCGTGCCCCGCCGCAGAATCGGCTTCTGGTACCGCTTCGCCGCGGTGCTCTGCAAACCGCCGCTGGTGGTTCTGATCAAGCGGGACTGGCGTGGAATGGAGCACATTCCGGCCGAGGGCGGATTTATCACCGCGGTGAACCACAATTCGCACATCGATCCCTTCGCGTACGCGCACTTTCAGTACAACACCGGCCGGGTGCCGCGATTCCTGGCGAAGAGCGGGCTTTTCAAGAAGGGATTCGTCGGTGCCGCGATGCGCGGTACCGGGCAGATCCCCGTCTACCGGGAGACCACCGACGCACTGAGCGCCTTCCGCGCCGCGATCGACGCCGTGGAGCGCGGCGAGTGCGTCGCCTTCTACCCGGAGGGCACCATCACCCGGGACCCGGACCAGTGGCCCATGACCGGCAAGACCGGTGCCGCACGCGTCGCCCTGCAGACCAAGTGCCCGGTGATCCCGGTCGCCCAGTGGGGCGCCAACGAACTGCTGCCGCCGTATGCCAAGAAGCCCCATCTCCTTCCGCGCAAGACGCACCGGGTGCTCGCCGGCCCGCCCGTGGACCTCGCGCGCTTCTACGACAAGGAGATGACCCCGGAACTGCTCAAGGACGCGACCGAGGTCATCATGGCCGCCATCACCCGCCAGCTGGAGGAGATCCGCGGCGAGAAGGCGCCCGAGACGCCGTACGATCCGCGTCAGGAGCGCATCGAGCAGCGGCGCAGGACCGCCGCGCAGAACCGCCACACGCAGCACAAGGCCGAGCAGGAAGAGGGGCAGGGCACGTGAGCAAGCCCGTCAAAGCGGCCGTCATGGGCACCGGGTCGTGGGGAACCGCCTTCGGCATGGTCCTCGCCGACGCCGGGTGCGAGGTGACCCTCTGGGCACGCCGCCCGGAACTCGCGGAAGCGGTCAACTCCACGCGTACGAACCCGGACTACCTCCCCGGTGTCGAACTCCCGGAGAACCTGCGGGCCACGCCGGACGCGGCCGAGGCCGCGCACGACGCCGACTTCACCGTCCTCGCCATCCCCTCGCAGACCCTGCGCGGCAACCTCGCCGAATGGACCCCGCTGCTCGCGCCCGGCACGATCCTCGTCTCGCTGATGAAGGGCATCGAACTCGGCTCCGCGATGCGGATGAGCGAGGTCGTCGAGGATGTCGCCAAGGTCGGTGCGGACCGCATCGCCGTGGTCACCGGCCCCAACCTCGCCCGTGAGATCGCCGCGCGTATGCCGGCCGCCGCGGTGGTCGCCTGCACCGACGAGGCCGTCGCCCAGCGCCTCCAGGCCGCCTGCCACACGCCGTACTTCCGCCCGTACACCAATACGGACGTGGTGGGTTGCGAACTGGGCGGAGCCGTGAAGAACGTCATCGGCCTCGCCGTCGGCATCGCGGACGGCATGGGCCTCGGCGACAACGCCAAGGGCTCGCTCATCACGCGCGGTCTCGCCGAGACGACCCGGCTCGGTGTCGCGCTGGGCGCCGACCCGCTGACGTTCTCCGGACTCGCGGGCCTCGGTGACCTGGTGGCCACCTGCTCCTCGCCGTTGTCGCGCAACCACACCTTCGGTACCAACCTCGGCAAGGGCATGACCCTCCAGGAGACGATCGCGGTCACCAAGCAGACCGCGGAGGGCGTCAAGTCCTGTGAGTCCGTGCTGGATCTGGCCCGCAGGCACGGCGTCGACATGCCGCTCACGGAGACGGTCGTCGGCATCGTGCACGAGGGCAAGCCGCCGGTGGTCGCCCTCAAGGAGCTGATGTCGCGCAGCGCGAAGCCGGAGCGACGCTGAGCGAACGCCACCCACCGGACGCTGACTCGGACCTTACGGGCGGGTAGGCTCAGCGCGATATGAGCACCGAGAACCTCCCCCAGAGCCCTGACCGGCCGTCGCGCAAGCCGCGGGTGGCCGTCGTGTTCGGCGGTCGCAGCTCCGAGCACGGGATCTCCATGGTGACCGCCGGCGCCGTACTGCGCGCGATCGACCGGACGAAGTACGACGTCCTGCCGATCGGCATCACGCAGAGCGGCCGCTGGGTGCTCACCGCCGACGAACCGGAACGCATGGCGATCACCGAGCGCCGTACGCCCAACGTCGAGGAGCTGGCCGATTCGAGCGAGGGCGGCGTGGTGCTCCCCGTGGACCCGGCCAACCGCGAAGTCGTGTACAACGAGCCCGGATCCGTGCCCAAGGCGCTCGGCGAGATCGACGTCGTCTTCCCGGTGCTGCACGGCCCCTACGGCGAGGACGGCACCCTCCAGGGCCTTCTGGAGCTGTCCGGCGTGCCGTACGTCGGTTCGGGCGTGCTCGCCTCGGCTGTCGGCCAGGACAAGGAGTACATGAAGCGGGTGTTCACCTCGTTCGGGCTCAAGGTGGGCCCGTACGTGGTGATCCGGCCGCGCGAGTGGGAGCAGGACGAGTCCGCCGCCCGCAAGAAGATCGTCGACCTCGCCGGCGACCACGGCTGGCCGCTGTTCGTGAAGCCCGCGCGCGCGGGCTCGTCGATCGGCATCACCAAGGTCGAGGACCTGTCGGGCCTGGACGAGGCGATCGCCGAGGCGCAGCGGCACGACCCCAAGATCCTCGTCGAGGCGGCGCTGCGCGGCCGGGAGATCGAGTGCGGGGTGCTGGAGTTCGAGGACGGCCCGCGGGCCTCCGTGCCCGCGGAGATCCCGCCGCCGGACGCGCACGCGTACTACGACTTCGAGGCCAAGTACATCGACTCGACGCCGGGCATCGTCCCGGCGCCCCTGACGCCCGAGGAGACGGCTGAGGTCCAGCGGCTCGCGGTGGACGCCTTCGAGGCGGCGAGCTGCGAGGGGCTGGTGCGGGCGGACTTCTTCCTCACGGAGGAAGGTGAGTTCGTGATCAACGAGATCAACACGATGCCCGGCTTCACGCCGATCTCGATGTACCCGCAGATGTGGCAGGCGAGCGGGATCAGCTACCCGGACCTGGTCGACAAGTTGATCCGGGCGGCGTTGCGGCGGTCCACCGGTCTCAGGTAGAAGGCGTGACCGTCAGGTCGGCGATCCCCACAGGGATCGCCTTCTTGATGGCCGGCGCCAGGTCGATCAGGACACTGGAGCTGTCCCGCCCCTCCGGCACGGTGACCTCCACGTACGCACGACGACTGGCCGTCGTGAACCGGTACCCCCCGCCGTCCTGCTTCTGCATCAGCCACCGGACGCCTTCCACGCCACCGGCCACCGCGTCCGGGTCACGGCCCTCGGCCACCTTCGGATCGATCATCTTCGGCGGCTGTGGCACACCGCACCGCAGTATGATCGCCGAGTCCCCCCACCCCGCAGTCAGCGCGGACGCGGGCGAGGGATCCTCACGGCTCTCACCGTCCACCTTGGCCGGCAGTACCTTGTCCAGGTTCCGGCACAGCTTCGTGGTCTTCGCGTCGGGGCCGGGAACCGCCGCGGACGCGTCACCGTCTGCTGATGAGCAGCCCGCGGCTGTGATCAGCAGGACGACCGCGGGAAGCCCGATGACAGAAATGCGCCGGTGACGGAAAGAGTTCACCGGCCAAGGGTAGACGGGGGCTACAGATGGACGACCGGGCAGGTCAGGGTGCGGGTGATGCCGTCCACTTGCTGGACCTTGGCGACCACCATGCGACCCAGGTCGTCGACGGTGTCGGCCTGGGCGCGCACGATGACGTCGTACGGTCCTGTCACGTCCTCGGCCTGGATGACTCCAGGGATCTTGCTGATCGTCTCGGCGACGGTCGACGCTTTGCCGACCTCCGTCTGGATCAGGATGTACGCCTGTACCACGGAACCTCCAGGGCGGCCACGAGGATCATGTGGGGAAAAGGAACGCCACGGTATCGCGTCGCCGCTCGCGGCGGGGAGACCCCCGGTGACCGGGGCTTGCGCGCCGGGGTACCGGCACGACAGAAGTTGACGTACACCTCGACCGTAGCGAGGACAGTTGTGACGCGCGACCGGGTGCGGACAGGGACAGAAGGGGCGTAAGGGCAATGAAGGGCACTGTTGGTGAGCTCGGTGAGTTCGGGCTCATCAGGGAGCTCACCTCCCGTCTCACCACCACCCCGGCGGTCCGGGTAGGCCCCGGCGACGACGCCGCGGTGGTCGCCGCGCCCGACCGCAGGGTGGTGGCCAGCACCGACATCCTGGTGGAGGGACGGCACTTCCGCCGGGACTGGTCCACGGCCTACGACGTCGGCCGCAAGGCCGCCGCGCAGAACCTCGCGGACATCGCCGCCATGGGCGCCGTGCCGACCGCGCTGCTGCTCGGCCTGGTCGTGCCGGCCGAACTCCCGGTCGCCTGGCCGACCGAGCTGATGGACGGCCTGCGTGACGAGTGCCAGGTCGCGGGCGCCTCGGTGGTCGGCGGGGACGTCGTACGCGGCGACTCGATCATGGTGTCGATCACCGCGCTCGGCGATCTGCGCAACCAGGAGCCCGTGACGCGGGCCGGCGCGCAACCCGGCGACCTCGTCGCGGTGACCGGCTGGCTGGGCTGGTCCGCCGCTGGATACGCCGTGCTCTCCCGTGGTTTCCGCTCGCCGCGCGCCTTCGTGGAGGCGCACCGGCGCCCCGAGCCGCCGTACCACGCCGGTCCGGCCGCCGCGGGGCTCGGCGCGACCGCGATGTGTGACGTCAGCGACGGGCTGATCGCCGACCTCGGGCACATCGCCGAGGCCAGCAAGGTGCGTATCGACATCCGTTCCGGCGCGATCGACATCCCGACCCAGATGAACGACATCGGGCAGGCCGTCGGCGTCGACCCCATGCAGTGGGTGCTGACCGGGGGAGAGGACCACGCGATCGTGGCGACCTTCCCGCCGGACGTGAAGCTGCCGGCCCGCTGGAAGGTCATCGGCGAGGTGCTCAACCCCTCGGCGCTGCCCCAGGTGACGGTCGACGGGGCGCCGTGGACCAAGAAGGGCGGCTGGGACCACTTCGGCGGGGGCATAGAGTCATGATCCCCAACGTCCTCACGGTGGCGGGCTCCGACTCCGGTGGCGGAGCGGGCATCCAGGCCGACCTGAAGACGATGCTCGCGCTCGGCGTGCACGGCATGAGCGTGATCACCGCGGTCACCGCCCAGAACTCCCTCGGTGTGCAGGGCGCCTGGGAGCTTCCCGTGGAGGCCGTGCGGGCGCAGTACCGCAGTGTCGTCGACGACATCGGCGTACAGGCGGTCAAGACCGGGATGCTGGCGTCGGCCGAACTGGTCGACACGGTCGCCGAGTTGATCGGGGGCACGGACGCGCCCGCGGTGGTCGACCCGGTGGGGGTCTCCAAGCACGGGGACGCGCTGCTCGCGGCTTCCGCGCTCGATTCGGTGCGTACGAAGCTGCTGCCGGTCGCGACCGTGGCGACACCCAACCTGGACGAGGTGGCGCAACTGACGGGCGTCCACGTCGAGTGCGAGGAGCAACTGCGGGAGGCCGCGGCGGCCGTTCTGGCGTACGGGCCGCGCTGGGCGCTGATCAAGGGCGGCCATCTGTCCGGGGACGCCGTGGATCTGCTGACCGACGGCTCCGAGGAACACTGGCTGCGGGCACCTCGGTACGACAACCGGCACACGCACGGGACGGGCTGCACGCTGGCCTCCGCGGTCGCCTCAGGGCTCGCGAAGGGGCTGCCGGTGCCGGAGGCGGTGACGGCGGCGAAGGAGTACGTCACCGGGGCGATCAAGGCCGGGTTCGCGCTCGGCGGGGGGATCGGGCCGGTGGATCACGCTTGGCGGCTCCGCGAGGGCGCGTAGCCGTTCAGGTCGTTGTCCGGGCACAGCAAAAAGCCGGTCCACCGAGGTGGACCGGCTTCGTGCGGCGAACCAGCGGTGGCCGCGCGCTCAGCTGAGCGTCAGCGCGAGACCTTGCCGGCCTTGATGCACGAGGTGCAGGCGTTCACGCGCTTCGGCGTCCCGCCGACCACGGTACGCACACGCTGGATGTTCGGGTTCCAGCGGCGGGACGTACGGCGGTGCGAGTGCGAGATGTTGTTGCCGAAGCCCGGCCCCTTGCCGCAGACGTCGCAGTTGGCAGCCACGGGTCACTCCAAAGACTTCAGATGCACTTACGGTTGATCCCGGCATGCCGGGATCAAGATCTAGGATCAGAGATCTGAGTGGCGCTGCCAGGGGGAATGGCCCGATCAGGATCGGGCAACCGGAGCAGCATACAACGACTGCGCCAGTACAACGAAACTACCATGGCTGGTCAGGAGTCCGTCGCCAGCCCTCTTCCGGCCCGCACCGGACCTGGGTCTACGCTGCGTGCCACGTCCAGCAGCTCAGGGAGGCGCAGGTGGCGCAGGTGCCGCAGACATTCTTCGATGCTCTCGCGGTGCGCATCTGGTGCGGTCTCGCGCTGGAGTCGCTCGGTCGCGCGCGTGAGGAGATCGACGCGATCAACGTCTATCCCGTGGCCGACGGGGACACCGGGACGAATCTGTACCTGACCGTGGAATCGGCCGTGGCCGCGGTCGAGGCGGTGTTCGCCGGGTACGAGGTGGATCCCGCACGGAGCTCGGGCCCCTCGCTGGCCGATGCCGTGCGCGCGATGGCACACGGGGCCCTGATCGGGGCCCGGGGGAACTCCGGGACGATCCTCGCGCAGTTGCTGCGGGGCATGGCGCAGGTGCTCGCCGCCGACGGTGAGTCGGCTCACACCGACGGACAGGGCCTGCGGCTGGCTCTGCGGCACGCCGCCGACTCCGCACGCCAGGCGGTGGCCCACCCCGTTGAGGGCACGGTCCTCACGGTCGCCGCCGCGGCGGCCGACGCGGCCACCGGGACCGAGGGCGACTGCGGGACGGTCGCGCGGGCCGCCTACGAGGGGGCGCGGGCGGCGCTCGCCGCGACTCCGGGCCAGCTCGCCGTCCTGGAGCGGGCCGGGGTCGTCGACGCGGGCGGGCGGGGGCTCGTGGCGGTGCTCGCGGCACTGGTGGAGACGTTCACGGGGGAGGCGCCGCGGGGTGGGGTGGCCGCAGCGGTGAGGACGGGGACAGGGGCGGGGACAGGGGCGGGGACAGGGGCGGCCGACGCGGCTCGGGCGTCCGGCGGCAGGGTTCCCGCGCCCACCGTCAGGGCTGCTGGGTCAGGCGGCCCGGCTGGTGCCTCTGGTGGCTCGGCGACCTCCGGTGACGTCGGTGAGTGTGCCGACGGGGCCGTGGGCCCGGAGCAGGGCGGGCCCGCCTTCGAGGTGATCTACCTGCTGGAGGCCGAGGACGCGGCCGTGGCGCGGTTGCGGGCGCGGCTCGACGCCCTCGGGGACTCACTGGTCGTGGTCGGCGGTGACGGGCTGTGGAACGTCCACGTGCACGTCGACGACGCCGGGGCCGCCGTGGAGGCCGGGGTCGAGGCCGGGCGGCCGTACCGGATCCGGATCACCCACTTCGGGGCCGGTGACGTGCACACCACCGGCGGTGAGCGGCCGCCCCGGGAACGGATCCAGCGGGCCGTCGTCGCCGTGGTGCCGGGGGAGGGCCTGGCCGGGCTGTACACCGAGGCCGGGGCCACCACCGTCCTCGCGCGTCCCGGGGAGCCGCCCGTCAGCGGGGAGCTCGTCCAGGCCGTACGGCGTGCCCACGCGCGCGAGGTCGTGCTGCTGCCCAATGACGCCGAGCTGCGCCACACCGCGGCCGCGGCCGCCGAGCAGGCCCGCACGGAGGGCATCCGCGTGGCGCTGATCCCGACGCGCTCCGCGGTCCAGGGCATAGCGGCGCTCGCCGTGCACGAGCCGGAACGCCGTTTCGACGAGGACGTGGTGTCGATGACCTCGGCGGCCGGCGCGACCAGGTACGCCGAGGTCGTCGTCGCCGAGCGGCAGTCCTGGACCATGGCCGGCATCTGCCAGGCCGGTGACGTCCTCGGCCTCATCGACGGCGACGTGGCCGTGATCGGCTCGGACGTCACGGCCACCGCCGAGACCGTGCTCGACCGCATGCTCGCGGCCGGCGGCGAACTCGTCACCCTCGTCCTCGGCGACGAGGCCCCGGAGACGATCGCCGAGCACCTCGAAGCACGCGTGCGTGAGTCCTACCTCGCCGTGGACACGGTGGTGTACCGGGGCGGACGGCAAGGGGCGCTGCTGCTCATCGGCGTGGAGTGACCGGCCGGGCGCGACTCACTCCGCGTCCTGCTCCGCCACCACACGAAGCAACTGCTCGGCCTCCGCCCGCCTCTCCTGTGCCACCCCGTCGTCCCCGTCGTCCCCCTCGTCCCTGTCGTCCGTGTCCTCCGCGTGGTCCGCGTGGTCCGCGTCGGAACCGTCGTACGCCGCGAGCACGGCACGCGCGCGTGCGGCCGCCTGTGCGGGGCGGCCCAGGTCGGCCTCCAGCCGGCCCGCCGCGAGTTCGGCTCCGGTACGGCTGTGCAGGGCGCCGTCGCCCAGGGACGCGAACACCGTGACGGCCTCCGTCATCTGGGACAGCTCCTCCTCCAGCGCGGCCCGGATCGACTCGTCCTGGGAGCCCTGGGAGCCCTGGGAGCCCTGGGAGCCCTGGGAGCCCTGGGAGCCCTGGGCGTCTTGGGAGTCCTCGGTGTCCTGTGCGGCGGAGCGGGCGAGCAGGTCGCCGAACTGCCGGTGGGTGTGGCCGAGTTCCGCGGTGAGCAGTTCCCGGACCTCCTCGTCCGCGGCGGCCGGGCCGTCGAGCGCGACCACGCACTCCCGCACCGCGCCCGCCATCAACTCCCGTGCCGCGTCCGCCCCGTCCCGCGTACGCAGCGCCAGCCACGCGCGGGCGCGCAGGGAGCGGACGAGGCCGTGGACGTTGCCGAGATCGCGCCACAGGCCACCCGCGCGCGCGTACGCCTGATCCGCCTCGGCGAGCAGGCCCGCGTGGCCGAGGGACTCGGCGGCGAGGTGGGCGAGCGTGGCGTGGTCGTGCTGCTCGGGCCAGTGCCGGGCGATCTCGGCGGCCCGCAACCGGCGTTCTGCCGCCGCGCGGTGTTCGCCGAGCTCGCTCAGGCAGTCGCCGAGCCACCACTGGGTCTGCACGACCGCGCCGTCGCCGTGCGTCTCGGCGGTCAGGTCGGGCAGCGCGGACTCCAGCACCTCGGCGGCCTCGGCGAACCGACCCTGACGCAGCAGGAACCCGCCGAGCTGCTGTCGCGCCCACGCGCCCAGCGTGCGGCTCTCGCCCGCCTCGTCGGCCCAGTGCGCCGCCTCCAGGGCGTGTCCGGCGGCCTCCTCGACGAGGCCCCGGCCGCCGAGCACCTCGCCCAGTTGGAGATGCAGCTGGGCCCGACCGGGAGCCTCCAGATGCGGTCCTCCGTGCTCCAGGGCCGCCCGCAGCGCCCGCTCGGCCTCCGCCATGTCGCCGAGATGGTGCGCGAGCCCGGCCAGCCGTGCCTCGTACTCCACCGCGAACCACGGCAGCCCCGCCCCCACGAACCCCGCCGAGGCCCGTGCGAACAGCTCCGCCGCCCTCTCCAGGTCCCCGGCGAGCGCCGCCAGCTCGGCGAGCATCGCCTGCGCCTCCGCGATCCGCGAGACGAGCCGTACGTCGTCACCGGCCCGCCCGTCGACGAGCGCGAGCACCTCCAGCGCGGCGGCTTCGGCGTCGGCCAGGAAGGCGCCCCGCACCGTGTCCTGCATCGCGTCCTCCGCCTCGTGCACCCGCCGCATCAGGATCCGCGCCCGGCTCATCAGCACGGCCGCCGTCTGACGTACGCCCGTGCCGTCCTCGGCGTACAGCGCGAGGACCCGGTCGTACAGCTCGGCGATCGTCGTCAGGGCCGCCGGCACGTCGCCCGCGAGCGCGCGTACGTACGCTCCACGCGCACGTGCCGCCAGCGCCTCACCGGGGTCGCCCGCCTCCGCGTACAGCCCGGCGGCCCGCTCGAACAGGGCGATGCCCTCCGGGCCCAGGTCCATCGCCCGGTGGTCGGCGATCTCCGCCCGGTCGAGAGGGCTCAGTTCCACGCCCTCCGCGGCCCGCGAGACGGCCGCCCATGCCTCCATGGCGTTCGGTCGCAGGGTGTCCGACAGCCGCCGTGCCTCGGCGAGCAGCGCGGGCAGGTCGGGCGGCGTGTCCGCGTCCTCCCGCGTGTTCACCGCGGTCGGCGCGGGCATCGCCACCGCCGCCGGCCGGGCCGGCGTACGCACGCCCAACGGCAGCCGCTCCACCAGCGGCTCCCGCGCCATACGCGCGCGTGCCCGCTCGCTGACGTGCCCCGTGCCGTTGCGCTCGTCGAAGCGCGCGGCCAGGCCGAGGGCCTCCCCGCGCGCGTGGGCGGCGAGTTCGCGAGCGGTCCAGCCGCGGTCCGCCGGGCCGGGCACCCGCTGATCACCCAGCCCGAGCGCGGTCAGGCGGTCCATGAGCAGGGCCACCACCGCCATGAACTCCAGCTTGCTGCGCGGATGCCCGTCGTCCGTGAAGTACGCCGGCCGCTCCGCGAGCAGCTCCAGGGCGCGCGCCTCGTTCCCGGTCAGCGCGCAGAACTCCACGTGGTCCGCGTACGCCCCGCGCATGCTCTCCATCGCCCGTACGAGCCGGAAGCCCCGCAGATGGTGGGCGCGGGCCTCGTCCACGCGGCCCAGGCGCAGCAGCGGCGCCAGGGAGGACGCGAGGACCGTGTGCGGCTCGTGGGCGCACGTGAACTCGCCCTCCAGGACGGGCCGCCACAGCTTGAGCGCCTCCGCGTCCCGGCCCCGCTCGACCTGCCACCACCCCTGCCCGTGCAGTTCGCACGCGTGGCAGTCGGCCATGGCGTCCCGGTCGGCGGCCAGCCACGCGCCGTACGCCCGCTCGGCCCGCGCCACGTCCCCGACATGCGCGGCCACGCTGAACTCGGCACTGCGCACGGCTCGTTCGGAGTGCCCGGCGAGCCGGTAGCGGTGCTCCATCTCGCCGAGCCACTTCTCGATCGAGGAGAGCGGGATGTGCGGCTGGTCGAGCATGCCGGCCGACATCCACTTGAAGACCCAGTGCAGCGAGTGCGCCTCGTACGCGTCGAAGTCCTCGGGCCGCTCGTCCCACATGCGCAGCAGACGCGCGAAGGGGACGAACATCTTGTCCTTCTCGGAGCTGTAGTTGTAGACCTTCAGCTGGTGCCCGAGCGCCTCGATCACGGCGAGCGGGACGTTCAGCTTCTCGGCCTCGGCGAGCAGCTGCTCCGCGCGCGCGTTGCGGGCGGGACCCTCCGGCTGCTCGGCGTTCTCCGCCATCGCCACGCGCAGCGAGTCGAAGTCCGCGATCCCGTCGGTCCCGCTCATCGGCGACCCTCCTCGCCGTTCGTGGCCCATTCCAGCAGACCGATGAAGGCCCGGTTCAGCAGTGCCGAGTCCGCGGGCCTGAGCGGGCGCTGCGCCATCAGCAGCGCCTGTCCGTACAGCGACTCGGTGGCGGTGCCGATCAGCTCCGGATCGCCCAGCGAACCGATCTTCCGGATCAGCGGATTGAGATGGTTGAGCACGAGACGCGCGCGTGGCGCGCTGCCGCGCAGCGAGCCGAGGATGCCCGCCCACAGGTCGTCGGCCTGTTCCTGCGCCTCCGCGCGGGCCTGTTCGTGCCGGGCGGCCCGGTCGTCGAGGTGCAGCGCGGGCACGGACAGGGGATGGAAGGCGCGCAGGACGACATCACAGCCCAGCGGGTCGAGCTTCGCCCGCGCGGCCGCCAGGAAACCCGACAGGGCCAGCTCCTCGGCCGGGTCGACCCCGTCCAGATGGGCGGTCACCGTGTCCGCGTCCAGCTCGGCGACGACCATGCCCGGCCGCACCGACGGCAGCGCTTCCACCAGCTCGCTGTCGTACGTGTAACCGCCGTTGATCACCCCGACGCCCTGCGCGGACGCGATCGGGGCGACCTGCCGGTACTCCTCGACGGTCCGCGTGTAGTGCACCACCGGGTGCCGCTGCGCGAACTCCTCCAGGGACAGCCGCCCGTCGGTCGTCTCGAAGGGCAGCCACGGCAGCATCGTGCGCAGCATCTCCTTGTCGTGCCGCGCGAGGGACTTCACGCCCAGGTGGTGCACGGACAGGAAGGCCGCGAGCCGCTCCGGATCACCGGCCGCCAGCCCGGTCAGCCAGGACCGAATCCTTTCGCCGAGCGCCTCCCGTACGGTCGCGAGCGTCTCGTCCTCGTACAGCGCCTCACGCGAGGCCGTCGGCCGCAGGCTGTCCGTGTCGAGCACGCACCGTACGAAGAACGCCCAGTCCGGCAGCAGCTGTTCGGCCCGCTCGGTCAGCAACATGCCTTTGAGGTGGACGCGATGACCCGCCCGCTGGGCCGGGCTGACCGCCGAGGGAAGGACGTACGCCACGCCCCGGACCCCCGCGAGCGGCACGTCCAGCGCGATCGAGTCCAGCGGGGTGAAGCCGAACAGGTCGTGACAGTGCCGGGCCAGGGCCACCCTGCGGTTGGCGGGGGAGGGGTAGGGCCGGTCCCAGGGCGCGGGCAGGCCGGTGACCTCCTCGCCGCCGACCCGGACGTCGTACGGCAGCAGCGAGCCGAAGTCCCGGGCCAGCGCCAGCACCCGGTCCTCGGCCAGCCACTCGGCGGCCCCGGCCCGCGCCACCAGGTGCACGGTGGTGCCCGGTTCGGGCCGGGCGTCGTCCGGCAGCGTCCGCACGGTGTACGAGCCGTCGTCCGTCGCCGTCCACTCCACGGGCGCCGCGTCCGGCGTACGGGCGCTGCGGCTGACCACCCGGATCCGCTCGGCGACCACGAAACAGGCCAGCAGACCGATGCCGAACTGCCCCAGGAAGTCGGACCGGGCCTCCTGCACCCCCTCGGCACGCTTGGAACTGCGCCCGATGGTCGCGAGGAGGTCGTGCACATCGGTCTCGGTGAGCCCGACACCGGAGTCCTCCACCCGCAGGGCGCCCGACTCGGCGTACAGCCGGACCACGGCGGGCGCGTCCGGCTCCTCGGCGCGTCTGGCGGTGATGGCGTCGACCGCGTTCTGGAGCAGCTCGCGCAGATAGACCTTGGGGCTGGAGTAGAGATGGTGGGAGAGCAGGTCGACCAGACCGCGCAGGTCCACCTGGAACGTATGCGGCGTCCGGGACGGCTGTGGTGATCGGGACTGCTGAGGGGCCTGGGATGACTGTGAGGTCTGGGAGTCCATCGTCGCTGCGCCGGTGGGGGCTTCGCGCGGCGCGGGGTCGGGCGGTCCCGGTGAGGCGGTGACCGCGGAAAGGATGGCCGGAGCGCGCCATCCTAGAGCCGGAACGAGCCGTGTGACCAGGGCTTTCCGGGACGTTTACCATCGGGGCCGCCGCGACGGCTACGGCATTGTCAGTGCCGTGGTGTGGAATGGAACTCGTGCCCGCACTGGAAGAACCACTGAAGAAGGTGCTCGGCCCTGCCACCGCGAAGGTGATGGCCGAGCACCTCGGCCTGCACACCGTCGGCGACCTCCTGCACCACTACCCCCGCAGATACGAGGAGCGCGGCCAGCTCACCCACCTCGCCGACCTCCCCATGGACGAGCACGTCACGGTGGTCGCCATGGTCGCCGACGCCCGCCTGCACACCTTCGCCTCCACCAAGGCCCCGCGCGGCAAGGGGCAGCGCCTCGAAGTGACGATCACGGACGGCAGCGGCCGCCTCCAACTGGTGTTCTTCGGCAACGGCGTCCACAAGCCCCACAAGGAGCTCCTGCCGGGCACCCGCGCGATGTTCGCGGGCAAGGTCTCCCTCTTCAACCGCCGCCTGCAACTGGCGCATCCGGCCTACGAGTTGCTGCGCGGTGACGCGGACGAAACCGTGGAGACCTGGGCGGGTGCCCTGATCCCCCTCTACCCCGCCACCGCCAAGCTGGAGTCCTGGAAGATCGGCAAGGCGGTCCAGACGGTCCTCCCCAGCGTCCAGGAGGCCATCGACCCCCTCCCGGACACCCTCCGCGAGGGCCGCGGCCTGGTCCCCCTCCCCGAGGCCCTCCTCAAGATCCACCGCCCCCACACCAAGGCGGACATCGAGGAGGCCCGCTCCCGCCTCAAGTGGGACGAGGCCTTCGTCCTCCAGGTCGCCCTGGCCCGCCGCCGCCACGCCGACGCCCAACTCCCGGCGGTCGCCCGCAGGCCCAGCCCCGCCGGCCTCCTGTCCGCCTTCGACGACCGCCTTCCCTTCACCCTCACCGAGGGCCAGCAGAAGGTCTCGAAGGAGATCTTCGACGACCTCGCCACCGAACACCCGATGCACCGGCTGCTCCAGGGCGAGGTCGGTTCGGGCAAGACGCTGGTGGCGCTGCGCGCCATGCTCGCCGTCGTCGACGCCGGCGGCCAGGCAGCCATGCTCGCGCCCACCGAAGTGCTGGCCCAGCAGCATCACCGGTCGATCGTCGAGATGATGGGCGAGCTGGCCGAGGGCGGGATGCTGGGCGGGGCCGAGCAGGCCACGAAGGTCGTGCTGCTCACCGGCTCCATGGGAGCCGCCGCCCGCCGCCAGGCACTGCTCGACCTGGTCACCGGGGAAGCCGGGATCGTGATCGGCACGCACGCGTTGATCGAGGACAAGGTGCAGTTCCACGACCTGGGGCTGGTCGTCGTGGACGAACAGCACCGCTTCGGCGTCGAACAGCGCGACGCCCTGCGCGGCAAGGGCAAGCAGCCCCCGCACCTGCTCGTCATGACCGCGACCCCCATCCCGCGCACGGTCGCCATGACGGTCTTCGGCGACCTGGAGACCTCCGTCCTCGACCAGTTGCCCGCCGGCCGCTCGCCGATCGCCAGCCATGTCGTGCCCGCCGCCGACAAGCCCCACTTCCTCGCCCGCGCCTGGGAGCGGGTGCGCGAGGAGGTGGCGAACGGCCATCAGGCGTACGTCGTCTGCCCCCGCATCGGGGACGAGGAGGACGACCCGAAGAAGGCCGGCAAGAAGAAGTCCCCCGAGGACGAGGCGGAGAAGCGCCCACCGCTCGCGGTCCTCGACGTGGCGGACCAGCTCTCCAAGGGCCCGCTCGGCGGCCTCGAGGTGGAGGTCCTGCACGGCCGGATGCACCCCGACGACAAGGACGCCGTGATGCGCCGCTTCGCCGCCGGTGAGACGGACGTCCTGGTCGCCACCACGGTCATCGAGGTCGGCGTGAACGTCCCGAACGCCACCGCGATGGTGATCATGGACGCCGACCGCTTCGGTGTCTCCCAGCTCCACCAGTTGCGCGGCCGCGTCGGCCGTGGCTCGGCGCCCGGCCTCTGCCTCCTGGTCACCGAGATGCCGGAGGCCGGCGAGGCCCGCCGGCGCCTCGACGCGGTCGCCTCCACCCTCGACGGCTTCGAACTCTCCCGCATCGACCTCGAACAGCGCCGCGAGGGCGACGTCCTGGGCCAGGCCCAGTCGGGCGCCCGTTCCTCGCTGCGGGTCCTCGCCGTCATCGAGGACGAGGAGATCATCGCGGAGGCCAGGCAGGAGGCCGCGGCGGTGGTGGCGGCGGACCCCGAGCTGACGGCGCTTCCCGGCCTGCGCACGGCCTTGGACGCCCTCTTGGACGACGAGCGGGAGCAGTACTTGGAAAAGGGGTGAGGGAGAATTCCCCAGGGGCGCGGGGAACTGCGCGACCAGCCACACTGATACCCAAAGCCGCCACGACCAAGGACCCGAGATGACCCGCGTGATCGCCGGCGCAGCCGGCGGACGTCGCCTGGCAGTGCCGCCAGGCACCGGCACCCGCCCCACCTCCGACCGCGCACGCGAAGGTCTCTTCTCCACCTGGCAGTCCCTGCTGGGCGGCCCCCTGAAGGGGGAGCGGGTCCTCGACCTGTACGCCGGCTCCGGCGCGGTCGGCCTGGAGGCGCTCTCCCGCGGCGCCGGCCACACCCTCCTCGTCGAGGCCGACCCCCGAGCCGCCCGCGTGGTCCGTGAGAACGTCAGGAACCTCGGCCTCCCCGGCGCCGAGGTGAGGTCGGGCAAAGCCGAGCAGATCATCCAGTCACCGCCGCCGGCCGAGCCGTACGACATCGTCTTCCTGGACCCGCCGTACCGAGTCTCAGATCACGATCTTCGCGAGATTCTGCTCACACTCCGCTCAGGGGGCTGGCTCGCGCCGGAGGCTCTCGTCACCGTGGAGCGCAGCACCAGAGGCGGCGCATTCAGGTGGCCGGACGGCTTCGAGGCGATCCGGGCCCGTCGCTACGGCGAGGGAACGTTTTGGTACGGTCGCGCCGCCTCTACGTGCGAAGACGCACGATGACCGGACCGGAGAGCGAGGGATCACAAGTGCGCCGCGCCGTATGTCCCGGGTCGTTCGACCCGATCACCAACGGACACCTCGACATCATCGCCCGCGCCTCCAGGCTGTACGACGAGGTCTACGTCGCGGTGATGATCAACAAGGCCAAGAAGGGCCTGTTCGAGGTCGACGAACGGCTCGACCTGATCCGCCAGGTCACGGCCGAGTACGGGAACGTCCGGGTCGAGGCCTTCCACGGCCTCCTCGTCGACTTCTGCAAGCAGCGCGACATCCCGGCCATCGTCAAGGGCCTGCGCGCGGTCAGCGACTTCGACTACGAGCTGCAGATGGCCCAGATGAACAACGGCCTGTCGGGCGTCGAGACGCTCTTCGTCCCGACCAACCCCACCTACAGCTTCCTGTCCTCCTCTCTGGTCAAGGAGGTCGCGACCTGGGGCGGCGACGTCTCCCACCTGGTGCCGCCGGTCGTCCTGGAGGCCCTCAACAAGCGCCTGCGCAAGGACTGATGGGGCTACAGTCGTCCCGTCCGTCTCCATCACAGCTGTAGAGAGTGGCGAGCACACGGTGGACGTGCAGAAGAAGCTCGACGAGATCGTCGCGGCGGTCTCAGGTGCCCGGTCGATGCCCATGTCGGCCTCGTGCGTGGTCAACCGCGCCGAACTTCTCTCGATGCTCGAAGAGGTCCGCGAGGCCCTGCCCGGCTCCCTCGCCCAGGCCCAGGAGCTGATCGGCGGCCGCGAGCAGATGGTCGAGCAGGCCCGCCAGGAGGCCGAGCGGATCATCCAGGGCGCGCACGCCGAGCGCGGCTCGCTGATCTCCGACACCGAGGTCGCCCGCCGCTCCCAGGCCGAGGCCGACCGCATCCTCGCCGAGGCCCGCAAGGAGGCCGAGGAGATCCGCGCGGAGGCCGACGACTACGTCGACTCCAAGCTCGCCAACTTCGAGGTCGTCCTCACCAAGACCCTCGGCTCCGTCGGCCGCGGCCGCGAGAAGCTCCTCGGCACGGGCCCCGGCACCGACGAGCAGGGCTACGAGGACGAGGACGCCCCCGAGCGCAGCCACGACCCCGAGACCCTGCGCCGCACCGCCGACGAGTACGTCGACGTCAAGCTCGGCGCCTTCGAGGCGGTCCTGGCCAAGACCCTGGAGGCCGTCGGCCGCGGCCGCCAGAAGCTGCACGGCCGTATCGCCACCGACGACCTCGGCGCCCTCGCCGACGACACCAGTACCGTCCAGCACTCCAGCGACGCCGACTACCTCGCCGACCTCGCCGCCCTGGCGGAGCGGGACACCCCGGCGGCCCCCGCCGAGCGGGCCGTACCGGAGCGGCAGCAGTACGACCAGCAGGCGGCGCAGCCGGCGTACGGCTACCAGCAGCAGCCGGCGGACCCGTACGGCTACCAGCAGCAGTACGGCGGCCAGCAGGACCCGTACGGCTACCAGCAGGCCGACCCGTACGCCTACCAGGGCTACGACCCCCAGCAGGCCGCCTACGACCCGAACCAGGCCCAGCAGCAGCCGCAGCCGCAGACGCAGCCGCAGCCGTCCGGCCAGGGCTACGCCCTCGACGAGACCAGCCTCTTCGACACCAGCATGATCAGTGCCGAGCAGCTGAGGGCGTACGAGCAGGGGCGCGGCCAGTAGCAGCCACCTGGATTGGGCCGTGAGGGAAAGGTCCAGTATCCTGGCTGTTCGGTCGCGCGTACGTCCGCGATCACCGCTGCCCGCAAGCACCGATGGGCAGTGACCCTCTGAGCTCAGCAGATCGAAAGCAGGAATGGCGTGACAGCCCGCCTCGACCACCGCAACCCTCTCGTGTTCGACACGCACGAGCTGGGTCGGCGGCCCGGTGCGCTGCAGCGCCTGACCCGCACGGTCGACGCTCCCAAGGACTTCGGTATCCAGGGGGTCGTCGGAGTGCCGGAAGGCGCCCCTGTCGAGCTCGAACTCCGACTCGAGTCGGTCATGGAAGGGGTGCTTGTCACAGGCACCGCCCGTGCACAGGCCGAGGGGGAGTGCGTAAGGTGTCTGGAGCCGCTTCAGCTCGACGTCGAAGCGGACTTCCAGGAGATGTTCTCGTACCCTGACGCCGACGACCGGGGCCGCCACCATCACGGTGCGGAACCCGGCGACGACGCCGAGGACGACGAGGACAGGCTCTTTCTCGAGGACGGCCTGTTCGACCTCGAATCCGTGCTGCGTGATGCGGTGGTGCTCGCACTGCCGATGCAGCCGGTGTGCCAGGAAGACTGCCCAGGACTGTGCGCCGAGTGCGGCGCGCGCCTCGCGGACGACCCGGACCACCACCACGACGCCGTCGACATCCGTTGGGCGGCACTGCAGGGACTCGCCGATTCACTCGAAGACGGCGATAAGGACGAGATGAGCGGCGCCGAACCGGGCGTCGACGAGAAGCAGGAGAAGTAGCCGTGGCTGTTCCGAAGCGGAAGATGTCGCGCAGCAACACGCGCCACCGCCGGTCGCAGTGGAAGGCTGCGGTCCCCACCCTGGTTGCGTGCGAGCGCTGCCACGAGCCCAAGCAGCAGCACATCGCGTGCCCGTCGTGCGGCACCTACAACAAGCGCCAGGTCCTCGAGGTCTGAGCGGCTGGTGAGAGGCACTGTGTCCACGCCGAAGAAGAACTCTGCGGACAACCAGGCCTCGTCCCACACGCTGTTGGAAGGGCGGCTCGGGTACAAGCTCGAGTCCGCCCTTCTGGTGCGTGCGCTGACGCACCGCTCCTACGCATACGAGAACGGCGGTCTGCCCACCAACGAGCGCCTGGAGTTCCTCGGGGACTCCGTGCTCGGCCTGGTGGTCACGGACACGCTGTACCGCACCCACCCCGATCTGCCCGAAGGCCAGCTGGCCAAGCTGCGGGCCGCGGTGGTCAACTCGCGTGCGCTGGCGGAGGTCGGCCGCGGGCTCGACCTGGGCGCCTTCATCCGGCTCGGCCGTGGTGAAGAGGGCACGGGCGGCCGGGACAAGGCATCCATCCTCGCCGACACCCTGGAAGCGGTGATCGGCGCCGTCTATCTCGACCAGGGCCTGGACTCGGCGGCGGAGCTGGTCCACCGCCTGTTCGACCCCCTGATCGAGAAGTCCTCCAACCTCGGAGCCGGCCTGGACTGGAAGACGTCCCTCCAGGAGCTCACCGCGATCGAGGGGCTCGGAGTTCCCGAGTACCTGGTCACGGAGACCGGCCCCGACCACGAGAAGACCTTCACTGCTGCCGCCCGCGTCGGAGGCGTCTCGTACGGCACCGGCACCGGCCGCAGCAAGAAGGAGGCGGAGCAGCAGGCCGCGGAATCCGCGTGGCGGTCCATCCGGGCCGCGGCGGACGAGCGTGCCAAGAAGGCCAAGGTGGCAGCGGATGCCACCGAGCCCGAAGCCGACGCCTCGTCGGCCTCCGCCTGACCGAACAGCGCGACCCGAGCGCCCGTACCCCGCCGTGGGGCGGGCGCTCGGTCCATGGAGCGGCCCTACCGGGGTCGCACAGGTGTACAACAGGCCCTGAGGGCCCACGCAGGTGGAGGGGGTCCCATGCCCGAGTTGCCCGAGGTGGAGGTCGTCCGGCGCGGACTGGAGCGGTGGGTCGCCCACCGCACGGTCGCCGACGCCGAGGTGCTGCACCCGCGTGCCGTACGCCGGCACATCGCCGGCTCGGACGACTTCGCGCACCGCCTGAAGGGCCACCGCATCGGCACGCCGAGCCGCCGCGGCAAGTACCTGTGGCTTCCCCTGGCGGACACCGGCCAGTCGATCCTGGCCCACCTCGGCATGAGCGGTCAGCTACTGGTCCAGCCGCACACCGCGCCCGACGAGAAGCACCTCCGGATCCGCGTGCGCTTCGCCGACGCTCTCGACACCGAACTGCGCTTCGTCGACCAACGCACCTTCGGCGGCCTGTCGTTGCACGACACCACCCAGGGCGGCCTGCCCGACGTCATCGCGCACATCGCCCGCGACCCCCTCGACCCGCTTTTCGACGACGAGGGCTTCCACCAGGCTCTGCGCCGCAAGCGCAGCACCATCAAACGGGCCCTGCTCGACCAGTCGTTGATCAGCGGCGTCGGCAACATCTACGCGGACGAGGCCCTGTGGCGCTCCCGCCTCCACTACGACCGTCCGACGGCGACTTTCACCCGCCCGCGCACCCTCGAACTCCTGGGCCATGTGCGGGACGTGATGAACGCCGCCCTCGCGGTGGGCGGCACCAGCTTCGACAGCCTGTACGTCAACGTCAACGGCGAGTCGGGCTACTTCGACCGGTCCCTGGACGCGTACGGCCGTGAAGGGCTGCCGTGCAAGCGGTGCGGTACGCCGATGCGCCGACGGCCCTGGATGAACCGGTCCAGCTACTTCTGCCCGCAGTGTCAGCGGGCGCCGCGCGTCTCGTCGTAGCGCCGGCGTGCCGCGAGCACGTCGTCCATCTGTCCCTCCAGGAAGTGGATGAGGTTCAGCAGCCGCTCGGCGACCCCGCGCCCCAGCGGCGTCAGCTCGTAGTCCACCCGGGGCGGATTGGTCGGCTGGGCGTCGCGGTGCACCAGGCCGTCGCGCTCCAGGGCGTGCAGCGTCTGGGAAAGCATCTTCTCGCTGACACCGTCGACACGGCGGCGCAGCTCGTTGAAGCGCAGCGAGCCCTCGTACAGGGCGCCGAGCGTGAGCCCGCCCCAGCGGCCCGTCACGTGCTCCAGCGTGCCGCGCGAGGGGCAGGCCTTGGCGAACACGTTGTACGGGAGGTCCCGCGCCTCCGTGCGCTCCTGCGTGGTGTCCATACCTCAAGCGTACTTGAGCGCAGCGCTAACCGGCAGGTTGCACTAACTAGAGGTTAGTGCGCCCTCCGGCTCCTCCGGCTGCACCGCCGTCGGCGCAAGAGCGCCGTGCGTGCGTACTGCTAGTAGCCGAAGTCCTGCGTCCACCAGGGCCCGCCGGCGCCGAAGTGCACGCCGACCCCCAGGGTCTTGAAGTCGCAGTTCAGGATGTTGGCCTTGTGGCCCGGGCTGTTCATCCAGGCCTCCATCACCGCTGCCGCGTCGGCCTGGCCGCGGGCTATGTTCTCGCCGCCGAGGTCGGTTATGCCGGCCTTCGCGGCCCGGTCCCAGGGAGACGCCCCGCCAGGGTCGGTATGGTCGAAGAAGCCCCGCTGGGCCATGTCCTCGCTGAACTTCTGGGCGAGGTCGGTGAGCGAGCTGTTCGCGGCGACCGCGCTGCAGCCCACCTGGGCCCGCTCCGCGTTGACGAGCTTGAGCACCTCCGCCGCGGCGGCCGCCTCGGCGGACACCGTCACGGGGGCGCTGGTCTGCTCCTGCTTCTCCGGCTTCTCCGGCGCCTTCGTGGCCGTACGCGAAGGCGCCTTCTCCTTCGGCTTCTCGCTGGGCTTGGCCGGCGGCTTCTTCTGCGGGGTCTTCGTCGGCGCGGCCGAGGAGGTCGACGGGGACGGCGAGGCGGGCCGCTCGACGTCGCGGCTCGGCGGAGCGCCGTCCCCGTGGCTCTCGGCGCTGCCGGACGTGCCGCCCTGCTCGCTCGGCGAGTTGGTGGCGGTATCGGCGGCCCGCACGTTGTCCGGGCCGCTTCCCCCGCCGAGCTGGTAGTTGTCGATCCCCGGCACCACGCCGGTGGCCACCGCGACCGTGCCCAGGGCGACCGCCGCGGAGACACCGAGCAGTCCCGTCTTCACCGGTGCCGCCGCCTTCTTCTTGCGGCGGCGGTGCGAACGGCCCCCGGGCCGCCGGGAGCCGCCGTCGGGCCTGAAGCCGTCACCCCGGAAGGCCGCGGTCGCCGCCGTGTCGCCGCTGGGGAAGGTCGTCGGGTCGGTGATCCGGTCGTGGTCCTGGTCCGTGGCGAAGAGGTAGGCGTCGCTCTTGGCGTAGACCTCCGCGTACGCCTCCGGGTTGAGGTAGGGCGCGATGCCCAGCGTGGGGCGGTCGTCCGGATGCGAGTCCAGAGGGTCGTGGCTCTGCGTGGAGCCGTCCGTATGCGTGACCCCCGTGGCGCGGCCCGTGGCGGCGCGGCCGGCGGCGGAGCGTCGGTGGCGTCCCATGTCCTGGCCTTCCTCGTCCGTGCGGTCTCGACGTCCTCACAGAACTCACACGATCGAGTGAGTTTCATATGAGATTCATGGGTGGGGACGGTACCGCATGGCGCCAGGGGACGAAGTGCCCGAAGAGACATCGGCCCGTTAGGTTGCACCCATGAGCGACGATGTTCGGTTGGTCGCCTGGGTGCGTGGACGCGTCCAAGGCGTGGGTTTTCGCTGGTTCACGCGGGCCAAGGCGCTCGAGATCGGCGGACTGAGTGGTTTTGCTCTCAATTTGGACGACGGCCGGGTCCAGGTGGTCGCGGAGGGCCCGCGGTCGGGTTGCGAAGGGCTCCTGGACTGGCTCCAGGGGGACGACACGCCCGGGCGGGTTGACGGTGTCACCGAGATCTGGGACACACCTCGCGGGGGTTACGACGGCTTCGCCGTCCGCTGAGTCGATTCTGTAAAGCGGCCCCGGTGGGAGCGGAGGAACCTGCCACCGGCAACTGCCCCGAGCAGAAATGAGCAGGTGGTTGCCAAGAACGGCGCGTAGTGGCAGGCTCCGCACGTAAGGATGATCGCCACGCCCCGAGGGGCCCGCAGGAGTCGCCGCACCGCCGCTTCCCGGCCGTGCGCCCCCGGGTTTCCCACCGATACGGGGCGTGATCGTGTTGACCGTCAAACTTTTTGGTGAGACGCTGAAAGCCCCGCGCACCTTAGCTGTTTGGCATGGCTGAACGGCAGCACAACTCCAGGCCTGCCAAGCACCGCGGGTGCGAATCCCTCACGACCCACACCGCATCGGTCGGTCACTCAGTGTGGAGGACCATCCATCATGGCAAAGGCGCTTCTCGGTTACGTCGGCGGCTCCGACCCTCGACTCCTCGCCGAGATGCGACGGCTCCAGCAGCGCGTCCAGGACCTGGAATCCGAGCTCGTACGGATCCAGGCGGAGAAGGACGCTCTGCAGGCTGCCGCTTCTCACGACAGGATCATGGAGAGCATCGACGCACACCAGGCGGAGCCTGCGCTCACCTGATCACTGCATCGCTCCACGACAGCACACGCAGTGGTTGGGCCGCCCGTATCAACCGCTAAGTTCAACCGCCAGGTTGTCAGACGGCCGCCGTATCAGCCGTCAGAAGTTTGCAAGGGACGCTTCGGCGTCCCTTCTTTCTTGGCCCCCGGTTACTGCCCCGCGCATCCTTTCACCCTCTTTAACGTTTGGTGTGCCCTGCGCGTTCAGCGGTGAAACCGTGCGTTCATGGAGCGAGACATCCCCGGCGGGTAGAGTCCAGCGGCGTGCACCTCAAGGCCCTGACCCTCCGAGGGTTCAAGTCGTTCGCATCGGCGACCACGCTCCGGTTCGAGCCGGGCATCACGTGCGTCGTCGGACCGAACGGTTCGGGCAAGTCCAACGTCGTGGACGCGCTCAGCTGGGTCATGGGCGAGCAGGGCGCCAAGTCGCTGCGCGGCGGCAAGATGGAGGACGTCATCTTCGCCGGCACCACCGGCCGTCCGCCACTTGGCCGTGCCGAGGTTTCGCTGACCATCGACAACTCCGATGGCGCACTGCCCATCGAGTACGCCGAGGTCACCATCACGCGGATCATGTTCCGCAACGGCGGCAGCGAGTACCAGATCAACGGCGACACCTGCCGCCTCCTCGACATCCAGGAGCTGCTGTCCGACTCCGGCATCGGCCGCGAGATGCACGTCATCGTCGGCCAGGGCCAGCTCGACTCCGTCCTGCACGCCGACCCCATGGGTCGCCGCGCCTTCATCGAGGAGGCCGCCGGCGTCCTCAAGCACCGCAAGCGCAAGGAGAAGGCGCTGCGCAAGCTGGACGCGATGCAGGCCAACCTCGCGCGCGTGCAGGACCTGACCGACGAGCTCAGGAGGCAGCTCAAGCCCCTCGGCCGCCAGGCCGCGGTCGCGCGGCGGGCCGCGGTCATCCAGGCCGACCTGCGCGACGCCCGGCTCCGCCTCCTCGCCGACGATCTCGTACGGCTCCGGGAGGCGCTCCAGGCCGAGGTCGCCGACGAGGCCGCGCTGAAGGAGCGCAAGGAAGCCGCCGAGCAGGAGCTGAGGAAGGCCCTCCAGCGCGAGGCACTCCTGGAGGACGAGGTACGCCGGCTCACGCCACGCCTCCAGCGGGCCCAGCAGACCTGGTACGAGCTGTCCCAGCTCGCGGAGCGCGTGCGCGGCACGATCTCGCTGGCCGACGCGCGCGTGAAGAGCGCGACTTCCGCGCCGCCGGAGGAGCGCCGGGGCCGCGACCCCGAGGACATGGAGCGCGAGGCCGCCCGGATCCGGGAGCAGGAGGCCGAGCTGGAGGCGGCCCTGGAGGCGGCCGAGCGGGCCCTGGAGGACACGGTCGCCCACCGGGCCGAGCTGGAACGCGAGCTCGCCCTCGAGGAGCGCCGGCTGAAGGACGTCGCCCGCGCGATCGCCGACCGGCGCGAGGGCCTCGCCCGGCTGAACGGCCAGGTCAACGCCGCCCGCTCGCGGGCCGCCGCCGCACAGGCCGAGATCGACCGCCTGGCCGCCGCCCGTGACGAGGCCCAGGAGCGGGCCTTCGCCGCGCAGGAGGAGTACGAGGCCCTGAAGGCCGAGGTCGACGGCCTCGACGCCGGCGACGCGGATCTCGCCGAGCAGCACGAGGCGGCCAAACGGCAGCTCACGGAGGCGGAGGCCGCCCTCACGGCGGCCCGCGAGGCGGCCACGTCGGCGGAACGCAGGCGTGCCGCGACGCAGGCCCGGCACGAGGCGCTGGCGCTGGGCCTGCGCCGCAAGGACGGCACGGGGATACTGCTCGGCGCGCAGGACCGCCTCACGGGGTTGCTGGGCCCGGCCGCGGAGCTGCTGACGGTGACCTCGGGTTACGAGGTGCCCTTGGCGGCCGCGTTCGGAGCGGCCGCGGACGCGATCGCCGTGACCACACCGTCCGCCGCGGCCGACGCGATCCGGCTGTTGCGCAAGCAGGACGGCGGCCGAGCGGCGCTGCTGCCGGCGGGGGCGCCGGAGGAGCCGGGGACCGAAGCCCGGGGCGGCCCGTCCGGCGTCGAGGCGTCCGGTGAGCGGCCCGGCTCCGGCAGCCCGCCCTTCGCGGCGGACCTGGTCCGCGGCCCCGCCGAGCTCATGCCCGCCGTACGCCGCCTCCTGCGCGGCATCGTCGTCGTCGGCACCCTAGAGGACGCCGAGGAGCTCGTCTACGCCCGGCCCGACCTCACCGCCGTGACCGCCGAGGGCGACCTGCTCGGCGCGCACTTCGCGCACGGGGGCTCCGCCGGGGCGCCGAGCCTGCTCGAAGTGCGGGCCTCCGTGGACGAGGCCGCCGCCGAGCTGGAGGAGCTGGCCGTGCGGTGCGAGGAGCTCACCGAGGCGCAGCGCGTGGCCGTCGAGCGGCGCAAGGAGTGTGCCGCGCTGGTGGAGGAGCTGGGGGAGCGGCGCAGGGCCGCCGACCGGGAGAAGTCGGCCGTCGCGCAGCAGCTCGGCCGGCTCGCCGGGCAGGCGCGCGGTGCCGCCGGTGAGGCCGAGCGGTCCGTTGCCGCCGCCGCCCGCGCGCAGGAGGCGCTCGACAAGGCCCTCCAGGACGTCGAGGAGCTGGCCGAGCGGCTCGCCGTCGCCGAGGAGATGCCGGTCGACGAGGAACCCGACACCTCGGCGCGGGACCGTCTCGCCGCCGATGGCGCCAACGCGCGGCAGACCGAGATGGAGGCCCGGCTCCAGGTCCGTACGCACGAGGAGCGGGTCAAGGGGCTGGCCGGACGTGCCGACTCCCTCGACCGGGCCGCCCGCGCCGAACGCGAGGCACGCGCGCGTGCCGAGCAGCGGCGGGCCCGGCTGCGCCACGAGGCGGCCGTCGCGGAAGCCGTCGCCTCGGGCGCGCGCCAGCTCCTCGCGCACGTCGAGGTCTCCCTCGCCCGCGCCGACGAGGAGCGCACCGCCGCCGAGGCCGCCAAGGCCCGCCGGGAACAGGAGCTGGCCCAGGCCCGCCACGCGGGTCGCGATCTCAAGGCCGAGCTCGACAAGCTGACCGACTCCGTCCACCGCGGCGAGGTCCTCGGCGCCGAGAAGCGGTTGCGGATCGAGCAGCTGGAGACCAAGGCGCTGGAGGAGCTGGGCGTGGAACCCGCCGGGCTCGTCTCCGAGTACGGCCCCCACCAGCCGGTACCGCCCTCCCTGCCCGCCGAGGGCGAGCAGCTTCCCGATGACCCCGAGCACCCGCGCAACCAGCCCAGGCCGTTCGTGCGGGCCGAGCAGGAGAAGCGGCTCAAGGCGGCCGAGCGGGCCTACCAGCAGCTCGGCAAGGTCAACCCGCTGGCGCTGGAGGAGTTCGCCGCGCTGGAGGAACGGCACAAGTTCCTCAGCGAGCAGCTGGAGGACCTGAAGAAGACCCGTGCCGATCTGCTCCAGGTCGTCAAGGAGGTCGACGAGCGCGTCGAGCAGGTCTTCACCGAGGCCTACCGGGACACGGCCCGGGAGTTCGAGGGCGTCTTCAGCCGGCTGTTCCCCGGTGGTGAGGGGCGGCTGATCCTGACCGATCCCGACAACATGCTCACCACCGGCGTGGACGTCGAGGCCCGCCCGCCCGGCAAGAAGGTCAAGCGGCTCAGCCTGCTCTCCGGCGGCGAACGGTCGCTGACGGCCGTGGCGCTGCTGGTGTCGATCTTCAAGGCCCGGCCGAGCCCGTTCTACGTCATGGACGAGGTCGAGGCCGCCCTCGACGACACCAACCTGCAGCGCCTGATCCGCATCATGCAGGAGCTGCAGGAAGCCTCGCAGCTGATCGTGATCACGCACCAGAAGCGCACGATGGAGGTCGCCGACGCGCTGTACGGCGTCTCCATGCAGGGCGACGGCGTGTCGAAGGTCATCAGCCAGCGCCTTCGCTGACGGCAAGGTCTCCGTCGATCACTTCATCCAGTTACCGTTCACTTCAAGAAGTGAACATGCATCCCTCAGTCGCGTCTTCAAACTCACAGCTGCCCACCTATTGACTTCGATACTTGAAGGAATAGTCTCTGCAACGTTGTTTTTACCTTCAGGTATCACTACTTGGAGCGGCTGACCCCCACCCGGCAGCGTTGCCGGCGCCCGAGGAGTACACGTGACCAGCACAGCGCAGGCACCCACGTCAGGAGCCAGGACGGCCCATCCCGAACATCTCGGGCACGTCGTCTTCATCACCGCGGCGGCCGCCATGGGCGGCTTCCTCTTCGGCTACGACAGCTCGGTGATCAACGGGGCCAACGGCGGTATCCAGGGCCGGTTCGACCTCAGCTCCGGCGCCACCGGCACCGTCGCCGCCTGCGCCCTGCTCGGCAGCGCCGTGGGTGCCGCGGTCGCCGGTCGCACAGCCGACCGCGTCGGCCGTATCCGCGTCATGCAGATCGCGGCCGTGCTGTTCGCCGTGAGCGCCGTCGGCTCGGGTCTGCCGTTCGCCGCGTGGGACCTCGCCGCCTGGCGCGTCCTCGGCGGCATCGCCATCGGCATGGCCTCGGTCATCGGCCCGGCCTACATCGCCGAGGTCGCCCCGCCCGCCTACCGCGGCCGTCTCGCCTCGTTCCAGCAGGCCGCCATCGTCATCGGCATCGCCGTCTCCCAGCTCGTCAACTGGGCCATCCTGAACATGGCCGACGGCGAGGAGCGAGGCACGGTCGCGGGCCTGGAGGCCTGGCAGTGGATGCTCGGCGTGATGCTCGTGCCCGCGATCGTCTACGGGCTGCTGTCGTTCGCCATCCCCGAGTCCCCGCGCTACCTGATCAGCGTCGGCCGTATCGACGACGCGAAGAAGGTCCTCGCCGACGTCGAGGGCGACGTGGACCTCGACAGCCGGGTCGCCGAGATCGAGCAGGCCATGCACAGCGACCACAAGTCCACCTTCAAGGACCTGCTGGGCGGCCGGTTCGGTCTGCTGCCGATCGTGTGGATCGGCATCGGCCTCTCCGTCTTCCAGCAGCTGGTCGGCATCAACGTCATCTTCTACTACTCGAACCTGCTGTGGCAGTCCGTCGGCGTCGACCCGTCGAGCTCGTTCTTCTACTCGTTCGAGACCTCGATCATCAACATCGTCGGCACCGTGATCGCGATGATCTTCGTCGACCGCATCGGCCGCAAGCCGCTCGCCCTCATCGGCTCCGTCGGCATGGGCGTCTCCCTCGCCGCGGCGGCCTGGTCCTTCTCCTTCCAGAACGGCAACGACCCGCTGCCGACCGCGCAGGGATACGTGGCGCTGATCGCCGCCAACGCCTTCGTCCTCTTCTTCGCCCTGTCCTGGGGCGTGGTCGTCTGGGTCATGCTCGGCGAGGTCTTCCCGAACAAGATCCGCGCCGCCGCGCTGGGCGTGGCCGCCTCGGCCCAGTGGATCGCCAACTGGGTGATCACGATCACCTTCCCGGACCTGTCGGACTGGAACCTGTCGCTCACCTACGTCATGTACGCGGTGTTCGCCTTCCTCTCCATCCCCTTCATCCTCAAGTTCGTGCCCGAGACCAAGGGCAAGAAGCTGGAGGAGATGGGCTGACCGGCCCTGCGAACCCGGGGAGAAGGGCCAAGTCCCCGCTGCCCCTCTCCCCGTAACCCGCCGCCGCCCCGGCTCGGCCACTGCCCGAGCCGGGGCGGCGGTCTCCGGTACGACGGGTCATTCACCGAGCCCGGGCAGCACCCGCTCGCAGAACAACCGCAGGCTCCGCCACCCCTCCTCCACCGGCATCCCGCCCGACAAGGGGTGCAGGACGTGGGCGTCGTGGCCCAGCGCCACGCACTCCTCGGGCGTCACGATCCGGTAGACGCCCTCGGCACGCAGCTCCTCCACGGTCGTGGCCGCCGACTTCACCGCCGAGCGGATGTCGCCGGACTGCCAGGAGGCGTACGTCCGGGCCTCGTGCAGGAAGTGCCGGCCGTACTGAGCCCAGGCCCGGTCGGGATCCTCGGCGACGTGCAGCAGCGGTGTCTCGGCGGCCGGCATCATGGTCCAGCCCTCGGTGCCGTACTCGACGAGCCGCTCCTTGTAGTACGCCTCCAGCTCCGGCAGATGCGCGCTGGGGAAGAACGGCAGCCCCAGCCGGGCGGCCCGGCGGGCGGCGGCCTTCGAGGAGCCGCCGACCAGCAGCAGCGGGTGCGGATCGGTGAACGGGCGCGGAGTGACCCGTACCGTACGGCCCCGGTACTCGAAGGGCTCGCCGGTCCAGGCCTTCACAAGCGTCTCCAGCAGCTCGTCCTGGAGCTTGCCGCGCCGCTTCCAGTCCACGTCGAAGATCGCGTACTCCTCGGGCCGGTACCCGATGCCGGCGACCGTGACCAGCCGGCCGCCGCTCAGCAGATCCAGTACGGCGATCTCCTCGGCCAGCCGCAGCGGGTCGTGCAGCGGGCCGATGACCGCCGAGACGGTGACCGCGATACGCCGGGTCGCGCCGAAGACCGCCGCGGCGAAGGCGAACGGTGACGGCAGCCAGTTGTTCTCGGCGCCGTGGTGCTCCTCGGTCTGCACGGTGGCGATGCCGTGCTCGTCGGCGTACGCGGCCATCTCCAGGGCGGCCCGGTAGCGGGCGCCGAGTGAGGCGGGGGTCGCGTCGGGCTCGACGAGGTTGAACCTGACGACCGTGACGGGCATAGGGGTCCCCCTTCACCGGGCGGGTGGTGAAGGCGGACGTTAGCTGACGGTGTGTCAGACATCCAGAGGGGTGTCGCAGGACTCCATGGCCGATACTGGACGGGTTATGGACATCCTCATCCTTGCTGTAGTCATCGCCGTGGTCGTGCTCGGCGCGCTCGGTGGGCTGATCGTCGGCAGCCGACGCAAGAAGCAGCTGCCTCCGCCGCCCCCAGCCGCCCCCGACATCACCGCCCCTCCGGCCGAGCCGCACGTCGGCGACGAGGCCGAGACGCCGCGCGACGAACCGCGCCGGACCATAGAGGAGGTGGACCTTCCGGGCGGCGGGGCACCGACCGCCGTCGAGGAACCGCCCGTCGTCGAGGAGCTCCCGCCGACCGAGATCGAGGTCCCGGAGCCCACCGCCGGCCGCCTGATCCGCCTGCGCGCCCGGCTCTCCCGCTCGCAGAACGCCCTCGGCAAGGGGCTGCTCACGCTCCTGTCGCGCGAGCACCTCGACGAGGACACCTGGGAGGAGATCGAGGACATCCTCCTCACCGCCGACGTCGGCGTGCAGCCCACCCAGGAGCTGGTCGAGGGCCTGCGCGAGCGCGTGAAGGTGCTCGGCACCCGCACTCCCGAGGAACTGCGCGGCCTGCTCCGCGAGGAGCTGCTCAAGCTGGTCGGCACCGACATGGACCGCACGGTCAGGACCGAGCCGGAGGCCAGCAAGCCCGGCATCGTGATGGTCGTCGGCGTGAACGGCACCGGCAAGACCACCACCACCGGCAAGCTCGCCCGCGTCCTGGTGGCCGACGGCCGCAGCGTGGTCCTGGGCGCCGCCGACACCTTCCGTGCCGCCGCCGCCGACCAGCTCCAGACCTGGGGCGAGCGCGTCGGCGCCTACACGGTGCGCGGCCCGGAGGGCGGCGACCCCGCCTCCGTGGCCTTCGACGCGGTGAAGGAGGGCAAGGAGATGGGCTCCGACGTCGTCCTCATCGACACCGCCGGGCGCCTGCACACCAAGACCGGCCTCATGGACGAGCTCGGCAAGGTCAAGCGGGTCGTCGAGAAGCACGCGCCGCTGGACGAGGTGCTGCTCGTGCTGGACGCGACGACCGGCCAGAACGGCCTGGTCCAGGCCCGCGTCTTCGCCGAGGTCGTCGACATCACCGGCATCGTGCTCACCAAGCTGGACGGTACGGCCAAGGGCGGCATCGTCGTCGCGGTGCAGCGCGAGCTGGGCGTGCCGGTGAAGCTGGTCGGGCTGGGCGAGGGGGCCGACGATCTGGCGCCGTTCGAGCCGGAGGCGTTCGTGGATGCGCTTATCGGCGACTGAACGCACGTACGCGACGTACGTACCCGAGGAGAGCCCCACCCACGGTGCAGATGGTGTGGGGCTCCTTCGTGTCGAGGGCTACGCCCGCGACCGGTGTGCCACGTACGCCAGCGTCCCCAGCAGCAACCGCGCCGTCGGCGGCTTCGTGACCGTGTCCAGCTGGGGTGGCCGCAGCCACCGCACCGGGCCCAGCCCGCCCCGGTCGGACGGCGGTGCCGTGATGTGCGTACCGGGGCCGAGGCCGCGCAGGTCGAGGTGGGTCGGGTCGTCCCAGCCCATGCGGTACAGGAGCTCGGGGAGCTCGGCGGCGGCGCCGGGGGCGACGAGGAAGTGGGCGCGGCCCTCGGGGGTGGCGATGACCGGGCCGAGGGGGAGGCCCATGCGTTCGAGCCGGGTCAGCGCACGCCGTCCGGCGGGCTCGGCCACCTCGATCACGTCGAACGCCCGCCCGACCGGCAGCATCACCGCGGCGCCCGGGACCTCGGACCACGCCTTGGTGACCTCGTCGAGCGTGGCCCCGGCCCGCACCTCGGGCGCGAAGCCGAGGGGGTGTGCGCCGGGCGCGCGGCAGTCGGAGCGGCCGCACGAACAGGCGCCCGCCGCGGCTCGCGCGCCGGGCACCACGTCCCAGCCCCACAGTCCGGTGAACTCGGCGACGGCGGTGCACTCCGAGGAGCGGCCGCGTCGACGCGAGCCGGACCGGATCTCCCGGATGCCGCCGATCGTGAAGCCCATGCCCCCTCCAACGGGTCCAGTGCGCCGGTGGTTACGGCGCGGATGCACAAGGTGACCCTGTGTGTTCCTGGGCGGCCGGTTACCCGCTGACCCCGCTCGGTCAACGTGGCGCCCGGAAGCACTCGGGGTGGCCGACTCGACGACACGCGCCCCTGAGTGCTTCGCTCCGCCCACTCCTGGCCGTCCTATGTCAAGTGAATCGCGCGGAGGCGGCCGTGAGTTCATCCGAAGGGGTGGCGAATGGTGGCGATTCCGGGATCGCCATGGCTGAGGGCGTGATCGTAGGATTACCGTGTGTGCACGAGCCCTCGGGGCACGTCACCCGTGGGTATGCCGGAGGCAAGTCGACTTTCCGTTCGAAGGGTGACAACCGCGGGACGGGCGGCTGTATTTCCCGGCATTCTGATAAGGCTTGGCGCACTCGGTGACAAGTGGTCCAAGGGATGGGGGCGTTCCAGTGAGCGGCAACAGCGGAAGCGGTACGAGCGCCGGCAGCGCGTCGCACGCTGACAAGCGCCCGAACGAGCTGCTCACGTCCTGGTTCGTGCGCAGCGGCTGGTCCAAGGGCGAGCTCGCCCGCCAAGTGAACCGCCGCGCCCGCCAGTTGGGCGCCAACCACATCTCCACCGACACCTCGCGCGTACGCCGCTGGCTGGACGGCGAGAATCCCCGCGAGCCGATCCCGCGGATCCTGTCCGAGCTGTTCTCCGAGCGCTTCGGCTGCGTCGTCTCGGTCGAGGACCTCGGCCTGCGCGCCGCCCGCCAGTCACCCTCCGTGTCCGGCGTGGACCTGCCCTGGACGGGTCCGCAGACGGTGGCCCTGCTCAGCGAGTTCTCGCGCAGCGACCTGATGCTGGCGCGGCGCGGCTTCCTCGGGAGCTCGCTGGCCCTGTCCGCGGGCCCGGCGCTCATCGAACCGATGCAGCGCTGGCTGGTCCCCGCGCCGCCCGCCCCGTACCAGGAGCCCGCGCCCGTCCCGTCCTCACGGGCGCGTGGCCGGCTCTCCAAGCCCGAGCTGGACCTCCTGGAGTCCACCACCGTGATGTTCCGGCAGTGGGACGCCCAGTGCGGCGGCGGCCTGCGCCGCAAGGCGGTCGTGGGCCAGCTTCACGAGGTGACCGATCTCCTCCAGGAGCCCCAGCCCGAGGCCACCACCAAGAGGCTGTTCAAGGTCGCCGCCGAGCTGGCGGAGCTGGCCGGCTGGATGTCGTACGACGTCGGGCTCCAGGCCACCGCGCAGAAGTACTTCGTCCTCGCGCTGCACGCCGCCAAGGAGGCCGGCGACCGGCCGCTCGGCTCGTACGTCCTCTCCAGCATGAGCCGCCAGATGATCCACCTCGGTCGGCCCGACGACGCCCTGGAGCTGATCCACCTCGCGCAGTACGGCAGCCGGGACTGCGCGAGCCCGCGCACCCAGTCGATGCTGTATGCGATGGAGGCCCGCGCGTACGCGAACATGGGCCAGCCGGGCAAGTGCAAGCGGGCGGTCCGGATGGCCGAGGACACCTTCGCCGAGGCCGAGGACTGGGACGAGCCGGACCCGGACTGGATCCGCTTCTTCTCCGAGGCCGAGCTGTACGGCGAGAACTCCCACTCCTTCCGCGACCTCGCCTATGTTGCCGGCCGCAGCCCCACGTACGCCTCGCTCGCCGAGCCGCTGATGCAGAAGGCCGTGGACCTGTTCGCGAAGGACGGCGAGCACCAGCGGTCGTACGCACTGAACCTCATCGGCATGGCCACGGTCCATCTGCTGCGGCGCGAGCCGGGGCAGAGCGCGGCCTACGCCGAGCGGGCCATGCACATCGCCAAGAAGGTGCGCTCCGAGCGTGTCAACACTCGTATTCGAAAGACGGTCGACACGGCCGCCCGCGACTTCGGGGATCTCGCCGAGGTCGTGGACCTGACGGACAAGCTCGCCGTGGAGCTGCCCGAGACCGCGGAGGCGGTCTGAGGTCCCCGAGGCAACACTGGTATTCCCCAGATCCCCGGCTGCGGCCGGCCCTCCCGAACTGCCCGACTCGGCTCCCCCATGCCAGGTCATCGGAAGGCCGACCGCGGCCGGATCTCTTTTCCCTCAGTGAAGGTTGCGCCACGATAACGATCAGGCGGCCGCACATCCGGCAGTTCATCGACGCGTAACACAGCAGGCGCCCTTGTCACGGCGGCGAAACAACGAGGGGCTTCCACCGAAACCGCGCTGCGCCAATCTCGTGGCGCATAACCGGCCCGCCCCTCATTCCGCTCAGGCTTCGCCCGCACGGGGCCGTACCACATGACGAGGAGACGCCGATGGCACCAGCCATCATGATGGCGGCAGACAAGGTAGAGCTGTCGCCCGCCAACACAGGTTTCATGCTCATCTGTTCCGCCCTGGTGATGCTCATGACCCCGGGCCTGGCCTTCTTCTACGGAGGCATGGTCCGCGTCAAGAGCACCCTGAACATGCTGATGATGAGCTTCATCAGCCTGGGGATCGTCACCATCCTGTGGGTGTTGTACGGCTTCTCCATGGCGTTCGGCACCGACTCCGGCCACCTGATCGGCTGGAACTCCGACTGGGTCGGCCTCAGCGGGATCGACAAGAACGAGCTCTGGGGCTCGTACAACATCCCGCTTCTGACCTTCCTGGTCTTCCAGCTGATGTTCGCGATCCTCACGCCCGCCCTGATCAGCGGCGCGCTCGCGGACCGTGTGAAGTTCTCCGCCTGGGCGCTGTTCATCGCGCTGTGGGCCACGATCGTGTACTTCCCCGTCGCCCACTGGGTCTGGGGCGAGGGCGGCTGGGCCTTCGACATGGGCGTGATCGACTTCGCCGGCGGTACGGCGGTCCACATCAACGCGGGTGCCGCGGCGCTCGGTGTGATCCTGGTCATCGGCAAGCGCGTCGGCTTCAAGAAGGACCCGATGCGGCCGCACAGCCTGCCGCTGGTCATGCTCGGCGCCGGTCTGCTGTGGTTCGGCTGGTTCGGCTTCAACGCCGGTTCCTGGCTCGGCAACGACGACGGCGTCGGCTCCCTGATGTTCGTCAACACGCAGGTCGCCACCGCCGCGGCCATGCTGGCCTGGCTCGCCTACGAGAAGGTCCGCCACGGCGCGTGCACCACGCTGGGCGCCGCCTCCGGTGCGGTCGCGGGTCTGGTTGCCATCACCCCGGCCGGTGGCGCGGTCACTCCGATGGGCGCGATCGCCGTCGGTGCCATCGCCGGTGTCCTGTGTGCCATGGCCGTCGGCCTGAAGTACAAGTTCGGCTACGACGACTCGCTCGACGTCGTCGGTGTCCACCTCGTCGGTGGCATCGTCGGCTCCATCCTGATCGGCTTCTTCGCCAGCGGTAAGGGCCAGTCCGAGGCCGCGGGCGTCTTCTACGGCGACCACAAGTTCGACCAGCTGTGGAAGCAGCTCGCCGGTGTCGGCGGTGTGCTCGCCTACTCGCTGATCGTCTCCGCGCTGCTCGCGTTCGTCCTGCACAAGACCATCGGCATGCGGGTCCCCGAGGACGAGGAGGTCGCCGGCATCGACCAGGCCGAGCACGCCGAGACCGCATACGACTTCAGCGGCGCCGGTGGCGGTGCCGCCAAGACCGCCGTCACGGCCCCGGTCGCCGCGGCGGCGAGCAAGAAGGTGGACGCATGAAGCTCATCACCGCAGTCGTCAAGCCCCACCGGCTCGACGAGATCAAGGAAGCCCTCCAGGCGTTCGGGGTCCACGGCCTGACGGTCACCGAGGCGAGCGGCTACGGTCGTCAGCGGGGCCACACCGAGGTCTACCGCGGTGCCGAATACACCGTCGACCTGGTCCCGAAGATCCGCATCGAGGTGCTGGCCGAGGACGACGACGCCGAGCAGCTGATCGACGTCATCGTCAAGGCCGCCCGCACCGGCAAGATCGGTGACGGCAAGGTCTGGTCCCTCCCGGTCGAGACGGCCGTACGGGTTCGGACCGGCGAGCGCGGGCCCGACGCGCTCTGACACAGGAGAACAGGAGTCGCTGGGGTGTCGAGTACGGACATGCACAACGAAGCAGAGGACTCGGGACCCAGCGGCTACGCGGCGGCCCGGCTGCGCCTCCTCACCGAGGGGGCGCGGTCCGGGCCGCCGCGCCGCTCCGCCCTCGCGGACCTCACCGACGACTGGCTGACCGGCCTGTTCGCCGCCGGCGCCGAGGGGCTGCGCGGCGTCTCCCTGGTCGCGGTCGGCGGCTACGGCCGCGGCGAGCTGTCCCCGCGCAGCGACCTGGACCTGCTCCTGCTGCACGACGGCGGCGACAACAAGGCGGTGTCCGCCCTGGCCGACCGCATCTGGTACCCCGTGTGGGACCTCGGCCTCGCCCTCGACCACTCCGTGCGGACGCCCGCCGAGGCCCGTAAGACGGCCGGCGAGGACCTCAAGGTCCAGCTCGGTCTGCTGGACGCCCGGCACATCGCCGGCGACCTCGGCCTGACGGCGGGACTGCGGACGGCGGTCCTGGCCGACTGGCGCAACCAGGCGCCCAAGCGGCTGCCGGAACTCCAGGAGCTGTCCGCCGAGCGCGCCGAGCGCCAGGGCGAGTTGCAGTACCTCCTGGAACCCGATCTGAAGGAAGCCCACGGTGGTCTGCGGGACGCCACCATCCTGCGCGCCGTCGCCGCCTCCTGGCTGGCCGACGCCCCACGCGAGGGCCTCGCCGACGCCCGGCGCCGGCTGCTCGACGTCCGGGACGCGCTGCACCTGACCACCGGGCGCGCGACCGACCGGCTCGCGCTCCAGGAGCAGGACCAGGTCGCGGCCGAGCTCGGCCTGCTCGACGCCGACACCCTGCTGCGGCAGGTCTACGAGGCGGCGCGGGTCATCTCGTATGCGAGCGATGTCACTTGGCGTGAAGTGGGGCGCGTGTTGCGATCGCGCGCCGTCCGGCCGCGCCTGCGCGCCATGCTGGGCGGCGGGAAGCCGACCGCCGAGCGCTCACCGCTGGCCGAGGGTGTCGTGGAACAGGACGGCGAGGTGGTGCTCGCCCGCGCCGCACGCCCCGACCGCGACCCGGTGCTCCCGCTGCGCGCCGCGGCCGCCGCGGCGCAGGCCGGACTCCCGCTCTCCCTGCACGCCGTACGGCGCATGGCGGCCGGTGTGCGCCCGCTGCCCACGCCCTGGCCCGCCGAGGCGCGCGAGCAACTCGTGACCCTGCTGGGCTCCGGGCGACCGACGATCGACGTGTGGGAGGCCCTGGAGGCCGAAGGGCTGATCACTCACTTCCTGCCCGACTGGGACCGGGTGCGCTGCCGTCCGCAGCGCAACGCCGTGCACGTCTGGACCGTCGACCGGCACCTCATCGAGACGGCCGTCCGCGCCTCCGAGTTCACCCGCCGCGTGCACCGCCCCGACCTCCTGCTGGTCGCCGCGCTGCTGCACGACATCGGCAAGGGCTGGCCCGGCGACCACTCGGTGGCCGGCGAGATCATCGTCAAGGACGTGGCCGCGCGCATCGGCTTCGATCGCGACGACGTGACCGTGCTCTCCACCCTCGTACGCCATCACCTGCTGCTCGTCGAGACCGCCACCCGGCGCGACCTGGAGGACCCGGCCACCGTGCGCTCGGTCGCCGAGGCCGTCGGCTCCCAGGGCACCCTGGAGCTGCTGCACGCCCTGACGGAGGCGGACGCCCTGGCCACCGGCCCGGCGGCCTGGTCGTCCTGGCGCGGCTCGCTCGTCGCCGACCTGGTGAAACGGGTCGCGGCCGTACTCGCCGGGGACGACCTCGACGAACCCGAGGCCGCCGCGCCCACGGCCGAGCAGGAGCGGCTCGCCATCGAGGCGATCGCCACGGGCAGCCCCGTGCTGTCGCTGCGCGCGCAGACCGAGCCGCCGACCGAGGAGCAGCCCTCCGGCGACCCCGAGCCGCTCGGCGTGGAGCTCCTCATCGCCGTACCGGACCAGCCCGGCGTGCTGCCCGCGGTGGCCGGCGTCCTCGCGATGCACCGCCTGACCGTCCGCACCGCGGAACTCAGCACCCTCGACCTGCCCGACGGCGTCGACGGCTCCGTCCTGCTGCTGAACTGGCGGGTCGCCGCCGAGTACGGCTCCCTGCCGCAGGCCGCCCGGCTGCGCGCCGACCTCGTACGTGCCCTGGACGGCTCGCTGGACATCGCCGGCCGCCTCGCCGAGCGGGACGCCGCGTACCCGCGCCGCCGGGGTGTCGTGGCGCCGCCGCCGAGGGTGTCGGTGCACCCGGCCGCCTCCCGGCTGGCCACGGTGATCGAGGTACGGGCCCAGGACGCGCCGGGACTGCTGTTCCGGATCGGCCGGGCGCTGGAGGACGCGAGCGTACGGGTGCGCAGTGCGCATGTCAGCACGCTGGGCGCGAACGCCGTCGACGCGTTCTATGTCACAGGCCCCGAAGGCGCCCCGCTGCCCGGCGAGGAGGCCGCGTCCGTGGCCCGGAAACTGGAGGAGACCTTGCGGGGCTGAACCGGGGATCCCGGCAACCTGTGTCGCCGGGATACCCTGGAGGGCGATTCCCAGCTGCCACCGACCCCGAGGACCGCGAGCGCCGTGTTCGATACTCTCTCCGATCGCCTCTCAGCGACTTTCAAGAACCTGCGCGGCAAGGGACGGCTCTCCGAGGCGGACATCGACGCCACAGCGCGCGAGATCCGCATCGCACTCCTCGAAGCGGACGTGGCGCTGCCGGTCGTCCGGACGTTCATCAAGAACGTCAAGGAGCGCGCCCTCGGCGCCGAGGTCTCCAAGGCGCTGAACCCCGCCCAGCAGGTCCTGAAGATCGTCAACGACGAGCTCGTCACGATCCTCGGCGGTGAGACCCGGCGCCTGCGCTTCGCCAAGCAGCCGCCCACCGTGATCATGCTGGCGGGTCTGCAGGGTGCCGGTAAGACCACCCTCGCGGGCAAGCTCGGCCGCTGGCTGAAGGAGCAGGGCCACTCGCCGCTGCTCGTGGCCTGTGACCTCCAGCGCCCGAACGCCGTCAACCAGCTCAGCGTCGTCGCCGACCGCGCCGGTGTCGCGGTCTACGCGCCCGAGCCGGGCAACGGCGTGGGCGACCCGGTCAAGGTCGCCAAGGACTCCATCGAGCACGCCAAGTCCAAGGTCCACGACATCGTGATCGTGGACACCGCCGGCCGCCTGGGCATCGACCAGGAGATGATGCAGCAGGCCGCGGACATCCGGGACGCGGTCTCCCCGGACGAGATCCTGTTCGTCGTCGACGCGATGATCGGTCAGGACGCCGTCAACACCGCCGAGGCCTTCCGCGACGGCGTCGGCTTCGACGGCGTGGTGCTCTCCAAGCTCGACGGTGACGCCCGCGGTGGTGCGGCCCTGTCGATCCGGCAGATCACCGGCAAGCCGATCATGTTCGCGTCGAACGGCGAGAAGCTCGACGACTTCGACGCCTTCCACCCGGACCGGATGGCCTCCCGCATCCTCGACATGGGTGACCTGCTCACCCTGATCGAGCAGGCGGAGAAGACCTTCGACCAGGCCGAAGCCCAGAAGATGGCCGAGAAGCTGGCCTCCAAGAAGGGCCAGGACTTCACCCTCGACGACTTCCTGGCCCAGATGGAGCAGGTCAGGAAGATGGGCTCCATCTCCAAGCTGCTCGGCATGCTCCCGGGCATGGGCCAGATCAAGGACCAGATCAACAACCTCGACGAGCGCGATGTCGACCGCACCGCCGCGATCATCAAGTCGATGACGCCGGGCGAGCGTCAGGACCCGACGATCATCAACGGCTCGCGACGCGCCCGGATCGCCCGCGGTTCCGGCGTCGAGGTCAGCGCGGTCAAGAACCTCGTCGAGCGGTTCTTCGAGGCCCGCAAGATGATGTCCCGCATGGCACAGGGCGGCGGTATGCCCGGTATGCCGGGGATCCCGGGCATGGGCGGCGGCCCCGGCCGCGCCAAGAAGCAGCCGAAGAAGGCCAAGGGCAAGCAGCGCTCGGGCAACCCGATGAAGCGCAAGCAGCAGGAGCAGGAGGAGGCCGCCCGCCGCGCCGCCGCCGCTCAGGCCGGAGGCGCCTTCGGTCTGCCGGGTCAGCAGGCGGGGCAGGACTTCGAGTTGCCGGACGAGTTCAAGAAGTTCATGGGCTGACGGCTCGTTTCCTACGACCGTCTCGGCGCGTACGTCACTGAGGGCGCCCCTTCCTCGCGGGAGGGGCGCCCTCAGCGCATGGGTGGCCGACGGGACACGCGGCCGCTGGCGGGCACTGTGACGTGATCCGGGGCGAGCTCAGGAGCGCCCGGGACTGCTCGCAGGGTCGCCCGGCACCGGCAGGATCCTGCTGGCGCGTGCCGTGGCGGGCGAGGCGGGGGTGCCGTTCCTCTCCGCCTCCGCCTCCGAGTTCATCGAGATGGTCGTCGGGGTCGGCGCGTCCCGCCTCCGGGAGCTGTTCGCCGAGGCCCGCGAGGTGGCGCCGTCGACCATCTTCATCGACGAGATCGACACCATCGGACGGATACGGGGCGGCGGCGCCTCGGTGAGCGGTCACGACGAGCGCGAGCAGCGCCGACATCCCCGACCCGGCGCTGACCCGGCCCGGCCGCTTCGACCGGGTGGTCGACGTGGCACCGCCCGACCGCGGCGGACGCGAGGCGATCCCGCGGATCCACACCCGCGACATCCCGCTCGCCCCGGACGCGGACCTGGCCCGGCCGGCCCGCACGACCCCCGGCATGACAGGTGCGGATCTGGCCAATCTCGCCAACGAGGCCGCCCTGCTCACGGTCAAGCGCAAGCAGGACGGGCGCCGACCCTACTGAGCGAGTGCGTCGGCCGGCCGTCCGCCCTGCCCGGCGACGCCCAGCGGGCGTACGGGCTCTCGGCCGCCCCGCAGACCCTCGACGTGATCGACACCGAGATGCGCCGGATCGTCGACGAGTGCTACGAGGAGGCATGCCGCGAACCCCGCGGGCAGTCGGACGCCCCGGATCGCCAGGATCACGCGGTTGACGAAGGACGACGCCCAGTAGGGCGGGGCCCGCCCAGGGGCGACCGCCGGATCAGGGCACGCGCGCGATCAGGTACCGGAACACGTTCGGCATCCACACCGTCCCGTCCCGCCGCTGATGCGGATGCAGCGCCTCGGCCAACTCCTTGTCCACCTGCGCCTGGTCGGTCGCCGCGATCGCCCCGTCGAACAAGCCCGTCGACAGCAGTCCGCGCACGGCGCTCTCGACGTCCGCGTACCCGAAGGGGCACGCCACCCGCCCGGAACCGTCGGGCCGCAGCCCCGCCCGCTGGACGACCTCCTCCAGGTCGTCGCGCAGGGCGGGCCGCCAACTGGCCGTCCCGCGCAGGGGATCGGCCAGCTTCGTGGCGACCCGCAGCACCGACGACGTGGCGCAGCGCTCCGGCGGACCCCAGCCGGCGAGCACCACGGGCGCCCCTCGCTCGACGAACGGCCTCGCGTCCGCAAGCGCCTCACCGAGCCCGTCCGAGTCGCCCGCGAGGCACCCGATGGGCTCGAAAGCGGTCACCAGGGTGTACGCGGAGGTCCGCGCGTCCGCCGCGCCGCGAGGCGAGCCGTCGACGAGCCGGGTGCCGGCACGCGCGCGCGTGTCCCCCGCCTCGGGCAGCAGCCGCTCTCGCGCGAGCGCCAGCCGTTCGGGGGAGGAGGACTCGACACCCGTGACGGCCGCGCCTCTGGACGCCGCCATCAAAAGGGCGAGCCCACTGCCGCAGCCGAGGCCCAGCAGCCGGGTGCCGGGCCCGACCGCCAGTCGCTCGTAGACGGCCTCGTAGAGCGGAACCAGCATCCGTTCCTGGATCTCGGACCAGTCACGCGCGCGTGCACACAGATCCACGCGGGCTGCCGCTCCCGCGTGAGGTAGGTGCTGCCGCACGAGCGTAGGTGTCATCGAAAGCGCCCCAATCCGCCGAGAGTTGTCTCTGTGCCCGATTCCGTGGCCCCCGTGACATGCGCTCGGGCTCTCCCGTATGCCAGGAAACTCCGCACCCGTCGCCGCGTCCAGGGGTCGCGGGGCCCGGTTTGTGGCTTCCCTGTGTGCGTGGCCAGAATTCACATTCCGGCAACGTGTCCCCGTACCATCTCGCCATGGCCAAGGCACCCGTTCTCACCCCGCAGGCGGACGACTTCCCGCGCTGGTACCAGGATCTGATCAACAAGGCCGAACTGGCCGACAACGGTCCGGTGCGCGGCACCATGGTCATCCGACCGTACGGGTACGGACTGTGGGAGCGGATGCAGGCCGAGATGGACGCCCGCATCAAGGAGACGGGCACTCAGAACGCGTACTTCCCGCTGCTGATCCCGCAGTCGTACCTCACGCGCGAGGCGGACCACGTCGAGGGCTTCGCGCCGGAGCTCGCGGTCGTCACGCACGGCGGCGGCAAGGAACTGGAGGAGCCGGCGGTCGTCCGCCCCACCTCCGAGATGATCATCAACGACTACTTCTCGAAGTGGGTGCAGAGCTACCGCGACCTGCCCCTGCTGATCAACCAGTGGGCGAACGTGGTCCGTTGGGAGCTCAGGCCCCGCCTCTTCCTGCGTACGACCGAGTTCCTCTGGCAGGAGGGGCACACCGCGCACGCCACCCGCGAGGACGCCCGCGACTTCGCCGCGCACATCCACCGCCGGGTCTACGAGGACTTCATGGTGAACGTCCTCGCGATGGACGTCCTCCCCGGCCGCAAGACCGCCAGGGAACGCTTCGCCGGGGCCATCAACACGCTCACGCTCGAAGGGATGATGGGCGACGGCAAGGCCCTGCAGATGGCCACCAGCCACGAACTCGGCCAGAACTTCGCCAGGGCCTTCAACACCTCGTACCTGTCGAAGGACGGCACCCAGGAGCTGGTCTGGCAGACCTCCTGGGGCTCGACCACCCGCATGATCGGCGCCCTCGTCATGATGCACGGCGACGACAACGGCCTGCGGGTCCCCCCACGCCTGGCCCAGACCCAGGCCGTCGTCCTCGCCATCAAGGGCGACGAAGCGGTTCTGGCCAAGGTCCGCGAGATCGGCGATCGGCTGAAGGCCGCCGGCATCCGCGCCCACGTCGACGACCGCACCGACACCCCCTTCGGCCGCCGCGCGGTCGACTGGGAGCTCAAGGGCGTGCCCGTACGGATCGAGGTCGGCCCCCGTGACCTGGAGAACGGCACCGCGATGCTGGCCCGACGGATCCCCGGCGGCAAGGAGCCGGTCGCGCTGGACGCCCTGGTGGGCCTGCTCCCCGCGATCCTCGAAGAGGACCAGGCGCTGCTGCTGACCCAGTCCCGTGAGCGCCGCGAGTCCCGTACGTCGGAGGTGTCCACGATCGAGCAGGCCGTCGACGCGGCCACCGCCGGCGGCTGGGCGCGCATCCCGTGGTCGACGCTCGGCGAAGCGGGCGAGGCCAAGCTCGCCGAGCACGCCGTGACCGTACGGTGTCTGGTCGCCGAGGACGGGTCGGTGCCGGAGGCCGATGACGCCCCGGGTAACGTCGCGGTCGTGGCGCGCGCTTACTGAGATGACGCCCGTGCGGAACGAGAGCGGCCGAAACGCCTCTTGCGCATTCGGGGACCTCAGCCGCATCGGCGTGTGGACGAGGTCTACGCGCCGGTGCGTACGTCAGGCTACGCACCGGCTTGGTATGAGCTGTGAGGCTTCTCCGCAGATCGACGCACCCGCCCTCGTCGTGGCGCATCATTCGCAACTGACGGGTACGTGCAAATTATTTGGGATGCCCCGGAATCGGAACACAGCGGCACCCCGGCTCGTTGTCATTACGTGAGCACGACACAGACACCACCTGTTCTCGCCGCAGAGCTGGCACAGGCGTGGGCCGACATTCAGCGGTACCACCCCGAGCTGCCAGATCTCGCCGCGCCAGAGTCCCTGATCGGGGAGTCGTCGTCCGCGTGCGGTCACGAGCTCTCCTTCGAGCGACTGCTCCATGAGGCAGTCCATGGCATCGCCGCCTCGCGCGGCGTCCGCGACACCTCCCGCGCGGGCCGCTACCACAACCGCAGATTCCTCGCCATCGCCGAGGAACTGGGCCTGGACCACCCCGAGGAACCGCACCCCAGCAGCGGCTTCTCCCTGGTCACGCTCAACCCGGAGGCCAAGCGCCGCTACCGCCCGACCATCGAACGCCTCCAGCGCGCCCTGAAGGCCCACACCGCGGCGACCTCCGCCGACACGAGCAGGACCTTCCGGGGCCCGGCCGCCCGCCACGGCTCCTCCGGCGGTGGCGTCCGCGTCAAGGCGGTGTGCGACTGCGGCCGTAACGTCCGGGTCGTCCCGTCGGTGCTGGCGCAGGCGCCGATCGTGTGCGGCGGCTGCGGGAAGCCGTTCCGGATCCCGGAGGTCATGGGAGCGGCGTGATCGCGTGGCGTCCAGCACCGGCAACTCGTGGCTGCCGGTCGGGCGAACGCCTTCGTCGGTACGCGTGCCGCCGGGGTGCCGCCTCTCGTGGAGGCACCCTGTCGGCGCCGGGTTGCGCGGCCTGCCCCGACGGCACCCTTGTCGCCGGGTGCCACTGAGTCATGCCCGTGCGTCCGCCCCGCCCCCTCGGCCGAAAGCGACCCGCGGGGTGTGGCACAATGGCTAGCTGTACTCGACAGCCGCACAGGACCCCTCTCTCCTCCGGCTGACGCGTCCATCGGGCACTCGGGTACCGCAACCCCACGCGGCTTCTCTCGCCGTGCCCAACCACGTCAAATCCAGGAGAACCCACTCCCGTGGCAGTCAAGATCAAGCTGAAGCGTCTGGGCAAGATCCGTTCGCCTCACTACCGCATCGTCGTCGCCGACTCCCGCACCCGTCGTGACGGCCGTGCGATCGAGGAGATCGGCAAGTACCACCCGACGTACAACCCGTCGGTCATCGAGGTCGACGCCGAGCGCGTGGCGTACTGGCTCGGTGTCGGCGCCCAGCCGACCGAGCCCGTGCTCGCCATCCTGAAGAAGACCGGCGACTGGCAGAAGTTCAAGGGCGAGCCCGCCCCGGCTCCGCTGCTCGTCGCCGAGCCGAAGAAGGCGCGCCCGTCGTTCGAGGCCCTCGGTGGCGACGACGAGGGCAAGGGTGAGGCGATCACCCAGAAGAAGAAGGCTGACAAGAAGGACGAGGCCGCGGCCGAGTCGTCTTCGTCTGAGCCGACCGAGGCCTGAGCATGCTCGAGGAGGCTCTCGAGCACCTCGTGAAGGGCATCGTCGACAACCCTGACGATGTGCAGGTCGCCTCGCGCAACCTGCGTCGTGGGCGTGTGCTCGAGGTCCGGGTCCACCCCGACGACCTCGGCAAGGTGATCGGCCGCAACGGCCGCACCGCACGTGCTCTGCGCACCGTCGTGGGCGCCATCGGCGGTCGCGGTGTCCGCGTCGACCTCGTCGACGTGGACCACGTCCGCTGACGCCGAACGCAGCACCGGCTCGGGCCGGGGAGGGCCACTGGGCCGTCCCCGGCCCGACGTCGTGATGACAGGAGATCTTCGAAAGTGCAGCTCGTAGTCGCGCGGATCGGCCGCGCCCATGGCATCAAGGGCGAGGTCACCGTCGAGGTCCGTACCGACGAGCCGGAACTGCGGCTCGCGCCCGGCGCCGTCCTGCTCACCGATCCCGCCGCGGTGGGCCCGCTCACCATCGAGACTGGCCGGGTGCACAGCAGCCGCCTCCTGCTCCGCTTCGAGGGCGTCACCGACCGCACCGCGGCCGAGGCCCTGCGCAACACCCTCCTGATCGCCGAGGTCGACCCGGACGAGCTGCCCGAGGAGGAGGACGAGTACTACGACCACCAGCTGATCGACCTGGACGTGGTCACCGCCGACGGCGCGGAGGTCGGCCGGATCACCGAGATCTCGCACCTGCCCTCCCAGGACCTCTTCATCGTGGAACGGCCCGACGGCAGCGAGGTGATGATCCCGTTCGTCGAGGAGATCGTCGTCGAGATCGACCTGCAGGAGCAGCGGGCGGTCATCACCCCGCCGCCGGGTCTGATCGACGACCGGGCCGACATCGCCTCGTCCCGTGACACGGAGGCCGAGAGCTGATGCGGCTCGACGTCGTCACGATCTTCCCCGAGTACCTGGAGCCGCTGAACGTCTCCCTCGTCGGCAAGGCACGCGCGCGTGGACAGCTGAACGTGCGGGTGCACGACCTGCGGGACTTCACGTACGACCGCCACCACACGGTCGACGACACGCCGTACGGCGGCGGCCCCGGCATGGTCATGAAGACCGAGCCCTGGGCGGACGCGCTGGACTCCGTCCTGGCGGACGGCTACGAGACGGGCGCGCACGCGCCGTCCCTGATCGTCCCCACGCCCAGCGGCCGCCCCTTCACCCAGGAACTCGCCGTCGAGCTCTCCGAGCGGCCCTGGCTGATCTTCACGCCGGCCCGCTACGAGGGCATCGACCGCCGCGTCATCGACGAGTACGCGACCCGGATGCCCGTCCACGAGGTGTCCATCGGCGACTACGTCCTCGCCGGCGGCGAGGCGGCCGTACTGGTCATCACGGAGGCCGTGGCCCGGCTACTGCCCGGCGTCCTCGGGAACGCCGAATCGCACCGGGACGACTCCTTCGCACCCGGCGCCATGGCCAACCTCCTGGAGGGCCCCGTCTACACCAAGCCGCCCCAGTGGCGCGGCCGGGGCATCCCCGACGTGCTGCTCAGCGGCCACCACGGCAAGATCGCCCGCTGGCGCCGCGACGAGGCGCTCAGGCGTACGACGGCGAACCGCCCCGACCTCATCGAGCGCTGCGACCCCAAGGCCTTCGACAAGAAGGACCGCGAGATGCTCTCCATCCTGGGCTGGATGCCCGACCCCGAAGGGGAGCGGTTCGGCCGATTTTGGCGCAGGACCGACGGCGTGGAAGAATAGGTCGCTGTTGTGCGCCGTCCGGCGTGCGCCCCTGCCACAGGGGGACACGACGCCCGCCCCGACGCGCACGACTCTCATCCAGAACACCTAGTTCCCGTTGATGACCTGTGGCATCAGCGAAGAAAGCAGACGAAATGTCTCACCTGCTCGACTCCGTCGACGCCGCGTCGCTGCGCAGCGACGTCCCGGCCTTCCGCCCGGGCGACACCGTCAACGTCCACGTCCGCGTCATCGAGGGCAACCGCTCCCGTGTGCAGCAGTTCAAGGGCGTTGTGATCCGCCGTCAGGGCGCCGGCGTGCGCGAGACCTTCACGGTCCGCAAGGTCTCCTTCTCCGTCGGCGTCGAGCGCACCTTCCCGGTGCACACCCCGATCGTCGAGAAGATCGAGCTCGTCACCCGCGGTGACGTGCGTCGCGCCAAGCTGTACTACCTGCGCGACCTGCGCGGCAAGGCCGCGAAGATCAAGGAGAAGCGCGAGAGCTGAGCGCTTGCGGGGGATCGCCCCCGCAGGGTCCACAGGGGGCCGGATAACATCTGGCCCCGATGGACACCGAAGCACAGCCGACGGAGCGCGACCGCTCCTCCCACCCTTCCGACTCCGAGGAGATCTCGGACACAGAGGGGCAGGAGGGACGGTCGCGCTTCGCGTTGATGTCGCGGATCGCGGACTGGCTCCCGGGCGGGCGGATCAGCCTGACCCTGCTGGTCTTCCTCGTGTTTCTGCTGCTGCTCAACACGTTCGTGCTGCAGCCGTTCCAGATCCCGAGCGGATCCATGGAGTCCGGATTGAGGGTCGGAGACCGGGTTCTCGTAAACAAGTTGGCGTACCGTTTCGGTGCCGAGCCGCAGCGCGGCGATGTTGTCGTGTTCGACGGAACCGGGTATTTCGGGGATGCCGACTACATCAAGCGCGTTGTGGGTGTGGGGGGCGACCACGTGGTCTGCTGCGACAAGGAGGGGAGGATCCAGGTGAACGGCCGGTCGGTCGACGAGTCGACGTTCCTGCACCCCGGCGACAAGCCGTCCCAGGTGCGCTTCGACGCGGTCGTGCCCGACGGCAGCCTGTTCCTCCTCGGCGACCACCGCAGCGAGTCCAGCGACTCCCGCGACCATCTGGGCTCGCCGGGGGGCGGCATGATCCCGGTCGACGACGTCATCGGCCGCGCCGACTGGATCGTATGGCCGACTGACCACTGGACCCACCTCCAGCGTCCGGACGCCTACGCGCGCGTGCCCGCGGTGGAGGGTGCGCATGGGTAACCGTGGCAAGCCGCGTGGCGTACCCAGCAGCCCCGTCGACAATCTGCTGCCCACCGGTGCCCGGCGCGCCGCCAGCCCGGCCGGCGGTCGTACGCGCGCGGAGCGGCGCAAGCTCCAGCGCAAGGTCAAACGGCGCCGCAGGCGTTCCGCGATGAAGGAGATACCCCTCCTCGTCGGCGTCGCGGTCCTCATAGCGCTCGTACTGAAGACCTTTCTCGTCCAGGCGTTCGTGATCCCGTCCGGTTCCATGGAGCAGACCATCCAGGTCGGCGACCGCGTCCTGGTCGACAAGCTCACCCCCTGGTTCGGCTCCAAGCCGCAGCGCGGGGACGTCGTGGTCTTCAAGGACCCCGGCGGCTGGCTCCGGGACGAGCAGACGACGGTGAAGAAGGAGGACCCCATCGTCGTCAAGCAGGTCAAGCAGGCCCTCACCTTCATCGGTCTGCTGCCCTCCGACGACGAGAAGGACCTCATCAAGCGCGTGGTGGGCGTCGGTGGCGACCGGGTGAAGTGCTGTGACACGCAGGGGCGGGTCACCGTCAACGGCGTTCCCCTGAACGAGGACTACCTGTATCCGGGCAACGCCCCCTCCAACGCGGAGTTCGACATCACCGTCCCGCAGGGGCGGCTGTGGGTCATGGGCGATCACCGGGCCGACTCCGCGGACTCCCGCTCGCACCAGGACCAGGACTACGGCGGCACCGTCTCCGAGGACGAGGTCGTCGGACGGGCCATGTGGATCGCCTGGCCGCTCGGCCACTGGACTTCCCTGGACGAACCGAAAACCTACGCTTCGGTGTCCGACTCGGCGACCGGGTCGACCGCGGCCCCCCGGCTGTCGCATAGGGTTGCTCACGACGAATCGAACGGAACGATCCAGCTCCCGAGCCCTGCGGAACTCCCGCTCGTTATGGGAGTAGTGGGCCTGCGCCGCGCTTGGGGCAGGCAGCGGCACAGAGTGAGGAGTTGGCGTGGGGGATGTGGCGGTTGGCGCACGGTCCGGGCACGACGGCGAGGAGCACCGCGGACGCCCCGTGGAAGCAGCCGACCCGGCCGCGGACGGCGCCGTGACCTCCGGGAATGACCACCCCGGAGCGGCCGGTGACGGCGGAGGGTCGGGCGGACAGCCCCCGACCGGCGGTCAGGGTTCGGGCGGGGCTTCCCCCACTCCGAAGAAGCAGCGCTCCTTCTGGAAGGAGCTGCCCATCCTGATCGGCATCGCGCTCGTTCTCGCGCTGCTGATCAAGACGTTCCTCGTACAGGCGTTCTCGATCCCCTCCGACTCGATGCAGAACACCCTCCAGCAGGGTGACCGAGTCCTGGTCGACAAGCTCACCCCCTGGTTCGGCTCCGAGCCCGAGCGCGGCGAGGTCGTCGTCTTCCACGACCCCGACAAGTGGCTGTTCGGCGAGCCCACTCCCGACCCCAACGTCCTCCAGACCTTCCTCAGCTGGATCGGCCTGATGCCGTCCGCGGAGGAGAAGGACCTCATCAAGCGCGTGATCGGCGTCGGCGGTGACACGATCGAGTGCAAGAACACCGGCCCGCTGACGGTCAACGGCAAGGCGCTGAACGAGCCGTACGTCTACCCCGGCAACACGCCGTGCAGCATGGACGACCAGGGTGGCCAGTTCAAGGTGAAGGTCCCCAAGGGCTACATCTGGGTCATGGGCGACCACCGCCAGAACTCCCGCGACTCGCGCTACAACCAGTCCGACAAGAACCACGGCATGGTCCCCGTCGACAAGGTCGTCGGCCGCGCCATCGTGATCGCCTGGCCGGTCAACCGCTGGGACAACCTGCCGGTCCCGGACACCTTCGACCAGAACCTCAACGCCCGGTCCGCCGCGCTGACGGTCGCGCCCCAGGGCCTCGCCCTCGCCGGTGCGGTGCCGCTGGTGCTGTGGCGCCGGCAGCGCGCCAAGACCGCGGCCCGGACCCGCTGACGGCCTGAGGCGGCCCCTTCGGGGGCGGTGCGGGCCTCGCGGCCTCGCATGGAGCGGGACCGCCGCCGCGCGGGCTTGGGAGGAAAGCTTTGCCGAGCCGGTGACCCCGGGCGCTCAGGAGGGGCTGCCGGGTGTCGGTACCGCCGGGTAGGGTGCGGACCCATGGGTGGCGAGAGCACGACACGTACGGCGCCGCGTAGCGGTGGCGCGAGCGGTGGCCCGGCGGGCAGCCGGACCGGACAGCGGTTGTCCGGGCTGGCCGTGGCACTGGGCCTGGTGGTGTTCCTCGGGGGGTTCGCCTGGGGAGCGGTGCTCTACCTGCCGTACACCGTGCCCACCAGTTCGATGGCGCCGACGATCGGCGCGGGGGACCGGGTGCTGGCCCAGCGCGTCGACGGCGATGAGGTGCGCCGTGGTGACGTCGTCGTCTTCACCGACAAGACCTGGGTGAGCAACGCGCCCGTCGTCAAGCGCGTGGTCGCCGTCGGCGGGGACACGGTCGCCTGCTGCACGGACGGCAAGCTGACCGTCAACGGCAAGCAGATCGACGAGCCCTATCTGGCCGAGGACGGCCTGGCCGAGATCCAGAACTTCCCGACGGTTACGGTGCCGAAGGGCCGACTCTTCCTGTTGGGCGACGAGCGCAGCGGCTCCCTGGACTCCACCGCCCATCTCACCGACGCCGCCAAGGGGACCGTCGCGCGCAGTGCCGTGTCGGCCCGGGTGGACGCCGTTGTCTGGCCGATGGACGGCATGCTGCAACGCCCCACGGGGTTCGAGGGACTCGGTCCGCTGTCCTCGCCCGGCCCGCTGCGGACGATCGTCGTGCTGATCGTCGCGGGTGCCGTGCTGGTCCTGGGTGGCGGGGCGTACGGTCCGGTCGCCAAGCGGCTCGGAGGCGGCCCCCGCACCCGGCCGGAGCCCACGGGTGCCCGCTGAGGTGGCGGGCGTGGCGGACGGGCCGTACCGCGAGGCGGGCGTGGGGGAGAGTCCGTACGGCGACTCGTACGGTGACTCGTACGACGGTGGGCTGCGCAAGGTCGCCCGCGTGGTGCTGCTCGATCCGCAGGACCGCATTCTGCTGCTGCACGGCCATGAGCCGGAGGATCCGGCCGACGACTGGTGGTTCACGCCGGGCGGCGGCGTCGAGGGCGATGAGAGCCGTGACGAAGCCGCCCTGCGGGAACTCGCCGAGGAGACCGGCATCACGGAGGTCGAACTCGGCCCCGTGCTGTGGCGGCGGATGTGCTCCTTCCCGTTCGCGGGCCGTCGCTGGGACCAGGACGAGTGGTACTACCTGGCCCGTACGACGCAGACGGCGACCCGGGCCGCGGGCCTGACCGAGCTGGAGCGGCGCAGCGTCGCCGGAGCGCGCTGGTGGACGTGTCAGGAACTTGCCCGGGCACATGAGACGGTGTATCCGACCAGACTCGCCGAGCTGCTGCGCAGGCTGCTCGACGAAGGTCCCCCCGCCGGTCCCGTGACCCTTGACCCCGAAATTGTCTAGGTACTGACGGGACTGGCGCACAATGGTGGGATCGCACGGCTGAAGGGGAACATGCCATGAGCGCCGAGGACCTCGAGAAGTACGAGACCGAGATGGAGCTCAAGCTCTATCGGGAGTACCGCGATGTCGTCGGTCTGTTCAAGTATGTGATCGAGACCGAGCGGCGTTTCTACCTGACCAACGACTATGAGATGCAGGTGCACTCCGTCCAGGGTGAGGTGTTCTTCGAGGTCTCCATGGCGGATGCCTGGGTGTGGGACATGTACCGGCCGGCTCGGTTCGTGAAGCAGGTCCGGGTACTCACGTTCAAGGACGTGAACATCGAGGAGCTGAACAAGAGTGACCTGGAGCTTCCCGGTGGGTGACGTTCACCCCAGGGGTGAGGAAGTTGTCCACAGTCGCGGACTTGTCCACCAAGATCCAATAGCTCGCTGAGCTGCCCTCATTGTCGGTGCCGGAGGTGGTGCCGACATGAACGCACGCAGTGCACTCGGCAAGTACGGCGAAAATCTCGCCGCGCGCCGGCTGGTCGAAGCCGGGATGACGGTTCTGGAGCGCAACTGGCGCTGTGGCAGGACCGGCGAGATCGACATTGTCGCCAGGGACGGTGACGTGCTGGTCGTCTGTGAGGTGAAGACCCGCAGGACCGGCGGCTACGAGCATCCCATGGCCGCGGTCACGCCCGAGAAGGCGCGGCGCCTGCGCGGCCTCGCCGAACACTGGATCCACGCTCACGGAGGGGCTCCACCGGGAGGAGTCCGAGTCGACCTCGTCGGCGTCGTCCTGCCCGAGCGCGGCGCGCCGGTGGTCGAGCACGCGCGGGGGGTGGCCTGACATGGGGTTCGCGCGTACCTGCTCGGTGGCCCTCGTGGGCGTCGAGGGTGTGGTGGTGGAGGTTCAGGCGGATCTGGAGCCGGGGGTGGCGGCGTTCACCTTGGTGGGACTGCCGGACAAGAGCCTGACGGAAAGCCGGGACCGCGTGCGGGCGGCCGTCGTGAATTCGGGCGGTGAGTGGCCGCAGAAGAAGCTCACCGTCGGTCTCAGCCCGGCATCGGTGCCCAAGGCGGGCAGCGGATTCGACCTGGCCGTCGCCTGCGCCGTTCTCGGCGCCTGCGAACGGATCGATCCGCGGGTCCTCGCCGACATCGTGATGATCGGCGAACTCGGCCTGGACGGACGCGTGCGTCCCGTGCGGGGCATCCTGCCCGCCGTCCTGGCCGCGGCGGACGCCGGCTATGAACAGGTGGTCGTCCCCGAGTGCGCCGCGGCGGAGGCTTCGCTGGTGCCGGGAGTGTCCGTACTGGGCGTGCGCAGCCTGCGCCAACTGATCGCCGTCCTCGCGGACGAGCCGGTACCCGAGGAGGAACCCGCCGAGCTGGGGCGCCCGGATCCGCTGCTCGCGGGTCTGCGCGTGCCGGGGACCGGCGCGGCCACGGGTATGCACAGCATGGGTGCCGCCCAGCCCGAGCACGGCCACGACCTCGCCGATGTAGTGGGCCAGATCTCGGCGCGCACGGCCGTGGAGGTCGCCGCGGCGGGCGGGCATCACCTGTTCCTGGAAGGGCCGCCCGGTGCGGGCAAGACGATGCTCGCGGAACGGCTGCCGGCCATCCTGCCCCGGCTCCGCAGGGAGGAGTCGCTGGAGGTGACGGCGGTGCACTCGGTGGCCGGGCTGCTGCCCGCGGGCAAGCCCCTGATCGACGTGGCCCCCTACTGCGCGCCGCATCACTCGGCGACGATGCAGGCGCTGGTCGGCGGCGGTCCCGGCATCGCGCGGCCCGGCGCGGTGTCACTCTCCCACCGCGGCGTCCTCTTCCTCGACGAGACGCCCGAGTTCACCAGCCAGGCCCTCGACGCCCTGCGACAGCCCCTGGAGGCCGGGCATGTCGTCATCGCTCGCAGCGCGGGCGTCGTGCGCTTCCCGGCCAAGTTCCTGATGGTGCTCGCGGCCAACCCCTGCCCCTGCGGCCGCTTCTCCCAGACGGACGACATGTGCGAATGCCCGCCCTCGGCGATCCGCCGCTATCAGGCACGGCTGTCCGGGCCGCTGCTCGACCGAGTCGACCTCCGGGTGGAGGTGGACCGTGTCACACGCGCGCAGCTGACCGATCGCGGCGCCCGGGGCGAGTCCACCGCCACGGTCGCCGATCGGGTGCGGGCCGCCCGGGAGCGGGCGGCGGCCCGGCTCGCGGGCACCCCGTGGCGGACGAACAGCGAGATCCCCGGACGGGAACTGCGCAGCCGCTGGTATGCCGCGATCGGCGCCATGGACGAGGCGGAGCGGAACCTGGAGCGCGGCGTACTGACCGCCCGCGGACTCGACCGTGTGCTGCGCGTGGCCTGGACCGTCGCAGACCTCGTCGGTCACGACCGGCCCGACGCGACGGACGTCGCCCTGGCACTGCAACTGCGTACCGGTGTGCCGCGGGGCGTGCCCATGGCCATCGGGGCGATGGCGTGACCGGGGGAGGGGATGCGGACGAGGAACTGCTCGGGCGGGTCTTTCTCAGCCGGGTCGTCGAGCCCGGGGACGAGGTGGCCGGACGGTGGGTGCGGGAGTACGGGGTGGGGGAAGTGGTGCGGCGGCTGCGGGAGGGGGTGGAGCCCTTACCGGGGGTGAGCTACAAGCGGTGGGACGGGCTGCGGGCTCGGGCGCTGCGGGCCGAACCCGGTCGGGACCTCGACGTCGCACGGGAGGCGGGGGTGCGGTTCCTGTCTCCTGGGGACATCGAATGGCCGGGGCAACTCGCCGATCTGGGGGACGCCCGTCCCATCGGATTGTGGGTGCGAGGGCCGGCCAGTCTGCGGATGTGGGCGTTGCGGTCCGTGGCCGTCGTCGGGGCGCGGGCCTGTACCGAGTACGGCGCCCACATGGCGGCCACACTCGCCGGCGGGCTCGCGGAGCGGGGTTGGGTGGTCGTGTCCGGCGGCGCCTACGGGGTCGACGGCGCCGCCCACCGGGGTGCCCTGGGCGCCGGCGGGGCCACCGTCGCCGTGCTCGCCTGCGGGGTCGACCGGCCCTATCCACGCGGTCACACCCAGTTGATCAACAGGATCGCCGACCAGGGACTCGTGATCGGGGAGCTGCCACCGGGCGATCATCCGACGCCCAGCAGATTCATCGTGCGGAACCGGGTGATCGCGGCACTGACACGAGGCACGGTCGTCGTCGAGGCCGCCCACCGCAGCGGCTCACTGGTCACCGCTCGGGCGGCTCAGCGGTTGGGCCGTCACACGATGGCGGTGCCCGGCCCGGCCACCAGCGGGCTCTCCGCCGGCGCGCACGAACTGCTGCGCGGGGAAGCGGTGCTGGTCACCGACGCCGCGGAGGTCGTCGAACTCGTGGGCGACATGGGAGAGCTGGCCCCCGAGCGGCGCGGGCCCGTCCTGCCGCGCGATCTGCTGGAGCCGGGCGCGCGCCGCGTCCTGGCCGCGCTGCCCGCTCGTCGTGCGGCGAGGGCGGACGAGGTCGCACGCGGCGCGCAGACCAGCGAGGACGACGCGATCGCGCGACTGTACGAACTCCGCTCACTTGGTTACGTCGAACGACACGGCGACGGCTGGAAGTTGACACGCCAGGCAATGATGTCCGTTCGAGCCGGTCGAAGTCGATGCTGACCGAGTGTGTTCGGCCGTACGGGGGAACACGGATGCCCTTGTGAATTCCCCCAGTTGGGGTGTTCGGGTGATCACGTAGAGCGATCGCCATGCCCCGGCGGGGCGTCCAGCGGAACGTATCTGCGTACGGCTCGTGCTCCGCCCTTCGCGCACCGCGACGCCGCAGTCACGCTACGCTCACGAGGATTCCGGCGCAGAACGGCACCTCGACACCCCGAACAGCACAGAACGACGTCAGACCGGCAGCTCCCCCAGGCAGCCCCACTTCACGGCAGAACGGCACAAGGCAACGAATGCCCCAGCACACCTCCGGGTCCGACCGGGCGGCGATCCCCCCAGCCGCCCGTGACGGTGGCAGCGTGCGGCCGCCCGCTCCCTCGACACTCGACGAGCTGTGGCGGTCGTACAAGGCGACGGGGGACGAGCGGCTGCGCGAGCAGCTGATCCTGCACTACTCGCCGCTCGTCAAGTACGTGGCGGGCCGGGTCAGCGTCGGTCTGCCGCCCAACGTCGAGCAGGCGGACTTCGTGTCCTCGGGGGTGTTCGGGCTGATCGACGCGATCGAGAAGTTCGACATCGACCGGGAGATCAAGTTCGAGACGTACGCGATCACGCGCATCCGGGGCGCGATGATCGACGAGCTCCGGGCGCTGGACTGGATTCCGCGGTCGGTACGGCAGAAGGCGCGGAACGTGGAGCGGGCGTACGCGACGCTGGAGGCGCGGCTGCGGCGGACGCCGACGGAGGCCGAGGTGGCCGTCGAGATGGGGATCGCGGTGGAGGAACTCCACGCCGTCTTCAGCCAGTTGTCGCTGGCGAACGTGGTGGCGCTGGAGGAGCTGCTGCACGGCGGGGGCGAGGGCGGCGACGGGCTGAGCGTCATGGACACGCTGGAGGACACCGCCGCGGACAATCCCGTGGAGGTGGCCGAGGACCGGGAGCTGCGGCGGTTTCTGGCACGGGCGATCAACACGTTGCCCGAGCGGGAGAAGACCGTGGTCACGCTGTACTACTACGAGGGGCTGACCCTCGCCGAGATCGGCAACGTGCTGGGTGTGACCGAGAGCCGGGTGAGCCAGATCCACACCAAGTCGGTGCTGCAGTTGCGGGCGAAGCTGGCCGGCTTCGGTCGTTGACCTGGCGGGACGTGTGTGGGGTTGCGTGGAGAGACTCCCGTCGGTGGTGGCGCGTCCGTAAAGTGGTGGACGTGCCAAGGATTCGAGCGGCCTCCGTGGCCGAGCACCGGTCGATGCAGCGAGCCGCCCTGCTGGACGCGGCTCGTTCCCTGTTGTCCGAGGGCGGAACGGAGGCGCTGACCTTCCCGGCTCTCGCCGAGCGGACGGGGCTCGCGCGGTCGTCCGTGTACGAGTACTTCCGCTCGCGGGCCGCCGTGGTCGAGGAGCTGTGCGAGGTCGACTTTCCCGTGTGGGCGGCGGAGGTTTCGGCGGCGATGGAGCGGGAGTCGACGGCCGAGGGCAAGGTCGAGGCGTATGTGCGGCAGCAGCTCGCGCTGGTCGGGGACCGACGGCACCGGGCTGTGGTGGCGATCTCCGCGAGTGAGCTGGACGCGGGGGCACGGGAGAAGATCCGGGCGGCGCACGGCGGGCTGGTCGCGATGATCGTCGAGGCACTGGGGGAGATGGGGCACGCGGAGCCCCGGCTGGCGGCGATGCTGTTGCAGGGTGTCGTGGATGCGGCTGTGCGGCGGATCGAGTTGGGGGCGGCGGAGGAGCCTGCGGCTATCACTGAGGCCGCTGTGGCCATGGCCTTGCGGGGCGTTCGGGGCTGAGCCCGTGGAGGCCGGCGCGGGTGGGCTCGCTCCACTCGCGCCGGCGATGTGCCGATGTGCCGATGTGCCGATGTGCCGATGTGCCGATGTGCCGGTGTGCCGGTGTGCCGCCAAGAAGGCCGAGGTGCGTCACAGGTGCGCTAAGCGGGCAAGGGCACACCCAGCACCGGCAGCAGCCTCGACGGACCCCTGTGAAGCAGCCACGGAGGCAGAAGCTGCAACGGGTCCAGGTACGTCTCGCCTCTTCGCAGGCCCCAGTGCACGCACGCGGACGCCTTGCAGTGCGAGCCACCCATGGCCTCCACCGTCCCCACGACCTCCCCCGCCGCCACCTCGTCCCCCTTCTTCACCGACGCCCGTACCGGCTCGTACGTCGTCCGCAGCGGCGGGTCGCCCGTCCCCGTCAGCTCCACCGACACCACGCCCCTCCCCGCGACCCGGCCCGCGAAGGACACCCGCCCCGCCGCCACCGCACGCACCGCCGCCCCGGCAGGAGCCGCGAGGTCCACGCCCCGGTGGCCGCGGCCGTACGGTGTCGCCGGGGGCTCCCAGCCGCGGAGGATCGGCGGGCGTACCCCCACGGGCCACGCTCGGCCGACCGCCGGCACTGCCGGGGCCGGGGCCGGCGCGGCAGGCGCGCTCGTGGCGGTCGGGGTCAGTCGTGGGGCCGGTGTCAGCAGGGCGGCCGCCGTCAGGAGCAGCAGCAACAGCAGCCGTCCGCATGTCCTCGCCGTCCTCGCCGTCCTTGCCGTCCTCGCCGTCCTTGCCGTCCTCGTCGTGCGCTCCGTCCTCGCGCATCGCTTCACTCGCATGACTGAACCGTCCCGCACCCCCGCCGATCATGGCCGGGATCTGTGGACAACTGCCGGGTTGTGGACAGCGGCGTCACCCGGTGCCCCGTGGGTCCCGTACACTTCTTCTGGCGATCCGGGTCACCGGGTCGACTTCGCACGCCCCGATACGGCCACCGGAAACGGTCCGTGTCAGCGCCCCTCGGTCCTTCGTGGCAGGGCGCGCGTGGGCGTCAGGCGCGGAAGCCGTCCGGCATCCGCGGCACAACCGAGAACAATCAAGGAGATACGGCCATGGCCGTCGTCACGATGCGGGAGCTGCTGGAGAGCGGCGTCCACTTCGGTCACCAGACCCGCCGTTGGAACCCGAAGATGAAGCGCTTCATCTTCACCGAGCGCAACGGCATCTACATCATCGACCTGCTCCAGTCGCTGTCGTACATCGACCGCGCCTACGAGTTCGTCAAGGAGACCGTCGCCCACGGCGGCACGGTCATGTTCGTCGGCACCAAGAAGCAGGCGCAGGAGGCCATCGCCGAGCAGGCCACCCGCGTCGGCATGCCCTACGTCAACCAGCGCTGGCTGGGCGGCATGCTCACCAACTTCTCGACCGTCTACAAGCGTCTGCAGCGCCTCAAGGAGCTCGAGCAGATCGACTTCGAGGACGTCGCCGCGTCCGGTCTGACCAAGAAGGAGCTTCTCGTGCTCTCGCGCGAGAAGGCCAAGCTGGAGAAGACCCTCGGTGGTATCCGCGAGATGCAGAAGGTGCCCAGCGCCGTCTGGATCGTGGACACCAAGAAGGAGCACATCGCCGTTGGTGAGGCCCGGAAGCTGAACATTCCGGTCGTCGCGATCCTCGACACCAACTGCGACCCCGACGAGGTCGACTACAAGATCCCGGGCAACGACGACGCGATCCGCTCCGTCACCCTGCTCACCCGCGTCATCGCCGACGCCGTCGCCGAGGGCCTCATCGCCCGCAGCGGTGTCGCCACCGAGGGCAAGGGCGAGAAGGCCGCGGGCGAGCCGCTCGCCGAGTGGGAGCGCGACCTGCTCGAGGGTGAGAAGAAGGCCGACGAGGCCGAGAAGCCGGCCGAGGCCGCTGCTGAGGCTCCGGCCCCTGAGGCTCCGGCTGCCGAGGCCCCGGCCGCTGAGGCTCCGGCCGCCGAGGGCGAGCAGGCCTGACCGTCCCGTCAGCGTTGACGGCGGGAGCGGTACCGCCTCCACCAGCGCCCCCGGCGCGGTGAAGTCCGCTCCCGCCGTTCACCCGTAGGTCAGCGGTAGGACAGCGATCTCCGTTCACCATGGAGGTCGTACCCCGTAGATCTTCGATCTTCCAGACTTCGAGAAAGATTCACAGACTCATGGCGAACTACACCGCCGCCGACGTCAAGAAGCTCCGTGAGCTCACGGGCGCCGGCATGATGGACTGCAAGAAGGCGCTGGACGAGGCCGAGGGCAACGTCGAGAAGGCCGTCGAGGCGCTCCGCATCAAGGGCCAGAAGGGCGTCGCCAAGCGCGAGGGCCGCTCCGCCGAGAACGGCGCCGTGGTCTCGCTCATCGCCGACGACAACTCCTCCGGTGTCCTCGTCGAGCTGAAGTGCGAGACGGACTTCGTCGCCAAGGGCGAGAAGTTCCAGGCCGTCGCCACCGCTATCGCCGAGCACGTCGCCAAGGCCTCCCCGGCCGACATCGAGGCCCTGCTCGCCTCCGAGATCGAGGCCGGCAAGACCGTCCAGGCGTTCGTGGACGAGGCCAACGCCAACCTCGGCGAGAAGATCGTCCTGGACCGCTTCGCGCAGTTCACGGACGGCTTCGTGATCGCGTACATGCACCGCACGATGCCCGACCTGCCCCCGCAGATCGGTGTCCTCGTCGAGCTCGACAAGCCGAACGCCGAGGTCGCCAAGGGCGTCGCCCAGCACATCGCCGCCTTCGCGCCGAAGTACCTCTCCAAGGAGGACGTCCCGGCCGAGGTCGTCGAGTCCGAGCGCCGTATCGCCGAGGAGACCACCCGCGCCGAGGGCAAGCCCGAGGCCGCGATCGCCAAGATCGTCGAGGGCCGCCTGAACGGCTTCTTCAAGGACGCCACGCTGCTCGGTCAGCCGTACGCGCTCGACAACAAGAAGTCGGTCCAGAAGGTCCTGGACGAGGCCGGTGTCACCCTGAAGCGCTTCGCGCGCATCAAGGTCGGCATCTGAGTCCGTACCGCGATCGACACTCGACCCCGATAAGGTCGAAGGCAGTCGTCCGCGGACGCCGTCACCACGCACGCGCGCGTGACGGACGACAGCAGATCTGACGAGGAGGCCATTGCCGCGCATGGGATGCGAAACACGCCCCACCGGCAGTGGCCTTCTTCGTATGTGCACCACGTAACAAAGGCGGGATCTCGATGACCACCAAGGCCCAGAAAAGCGACGACGGCAAAGTAGGCGGCCGGTTTCTGCTGAAGCTGTCCGGAGAGGCCTTCGCCGGTGGCGGCGGTCTCGGTGTCGACCCCGACGTGGTGCACAAGATCGCCCGGGAGATCGCGGCGGTCGTACGGGACGGCGCTCAGATCGCGGTCGTCATCGGCGGCGGCAACTTCTTCCGCGGTGCCGAACTCCAGCAGCGCGGCATGGACCGGGCCCGCTCCGACTACATGGGCATGCTCGGCACGGTCATGAACTGCCTCGCCCTCCAGGACTTCCTGGAGAAGGAGGGCATCGACAGCCGGGTGCAGACGGCCATCACCATGGGCCAGGTCGCCGAGCCGTACATCCCGCTGCGCGCCGTGCGTCACCTGGAGAAGGGCCGCGTGGTCATCTTCGGTGCCGGTATGGGCATGCCGTACTTCTCCACCGACACCACCGCCGCCCAGCGCGCCCTGGAGATCGACGCCGAGGCGCTGCTCATGGGCAAGAACGGTGTGGACGGGGTCTACGACGCCGACCCCAAGACCAACCCCGACGCGGTCAAGTTCGACTCCCTCGGCTACGGCGAGGTCATCACCCGCGACCTCAAGGTCGCCGACGCCACCGCGATCACCCTGTGCCGCGACAACAAGCTGCCGATCCTCGTCTTCGAGCTTCTGACGGAGGGCAATATCGCCCGCGCCGTCAAGGGTGAGAAGATCGGCACGCTTGTGGGTGAGCAGGGAAGTCAGGGCTGACGCCCGAGAACCACCCCGTCCGGGGGACGGACGGGACGGACCCTGACCGGGGGATGGACAATGTCCTGCCGGTCGGGAACCGTGCAGGAAGAAGACGCGACGCAGCCGGCCGCCGCCCCCACCCAGGAACCGCAGCCGGGCCTTTTACTCAAGACACGCAGGAGCAAGTGGTGATCGAAGAGACCCTCCTCGAGGCCGAGGAGAAGATGGAGAAGGCCGTCGTGGTCGCCAAGGAGGACTTCGCCGCGATCCGCACCGGCCGTGCGCACCCGGCGATGTTCAACAAGATCGTGGCCGACTACTACGGCGCGCCGACGCCGATCAACCAGCTGGCTTCGTTCTCCGTGCCGGAGCCGCGCATGGCGGTCGTGACCCCGTTCGACAAGACCGCGCTTCGCAACATCGAGCAGGCGATCCGGGACTCCGACCTGGGCGTCAACCCGAGCAACGACGGCAACATCATCCGAGTGGTGTTCCCCGAGCTCACCGAGGAGCGCCGCCGCGAGTACATCAAGGTCGCCAAGGGCAAGGGCGAGGACGCCAAGGTGTCCATCCGCTCCGTCCGCCGCAAGGCCAAGGACGCCATCGACAAGCTGATCAAGGACGGCGAGATCGGCGAGGACGAGGGCCGCCGTGCGGAGAAGGAGCTCGACGACACCACGCACAAGTACGTCGCTCAGGTGGACGAGCTCCTCAAGCACAAGGAAGCAGAGCTGCTCGAGGTCTGATGAACGACTCTTCCTGGGGTGCGCCGCCACAAGCCGGGCAGGCCGGGTACTGGGGGGCCGCCGAGCGCGGACCTGTCCAGGGGGCTGCCCCGGCGGGTCCCGCGTACGATGCGCCTGAGGCGCAGCAGACTCGCCCCATGCCCATCGTGCCCGACGTTCCCGCGCATGGCGGAGACCAGGATGACGACCGGGGGGCCGCTCGGCTGAGCGGCCCCTTGTTCCGCGACGAGCCGCCGCATGCGCGGCCTTACGACACGCCGCAGGCGCGGTCCTTCGAGGCGGCGCCGCAGAATCCGGAGCCCATGCCCGACGCCCCGCAGCCGGCGCCCCAGCCGCAGAAGAAGAACGCGGGGCGCGATCTGGGTGCGGCCATAGGGGTCGGCGTCGGGCTCGGCGTGGTGATCGTCGCGTCGCTGTTCGTCGTCAAGGCCGTGTTCGTCGGCGTGGTCGCGGTCGCGGTCGTCGTGGGCCTGTGGGAGCTGACCAAGCGGCTCGAGGAGCGCAAGGGCATCAAGGCGCCGCTCGTCCCGCTCGCCGTCGGCGGTGCGGCCATGGTCGTCGCCGGGTACGTCCGGGGCGCCGAGGGCGCCTGGGTGTCGATGGCGCTGACCGCGCTGGCCGTGCTGGTCTGGCGGATGACGGAACCGCCCGAGGGCTACCTCAAGGACGTCACGGCGGGCGTCTTCGCGGCGTTCTACGTGCCGTTCCTGGCGACGTTCGTCGCGATGATGCTCACCGCCGACGACGGGGCGTTCCGTGTCCTGACGTTCCTGCTCCTGACGGTCGTCAGCGACACCGGCGCGTACGCCGTCGGCTGGCGCTTCGGCAAGCACAAGCTGGCCCCGCGCATCAGCCCGGGCAAGACCCGGGAGGGCCTGCTCGGCGCGGTGAGCTTCGCGATGGTGGCGGGCGCGCTGTGCATGGAGTTCCTGATCGACGACGGCACCTGGTGGCAGGGGCTGCTGCTGGGCCTCGCGGTCGCGGCGAGCGCCACCCTGGGTGATCTCGGCGAGTCGATGATCAAGCGGGACCTGGGCATCAAGGACATGGGCACGCTGCTGCCGGGGCATGGCGGGATCATGGACCGGCTGGACTCGCTGCTGCCCACGGCGCCCGTGGTGTGGCTGCTCATGGTGATCTTCGTGGGGTCGGGCTGACAGGTCCCCCCGGTCCACAGCTGCTGGAGCCTCCGATCTTCCCGAGCGGGGGCTCCTCGGTTCGTCGGGTGCGGTGCGCGTCGTCGGGTGCGGTGCGCGTCCCCGGGCGACGTGCGCGATGGTGTCGCGGGTCGCCTGGTGGGACGATTTCCGTGTACGCCCGCAAGGCACCGCACAGCACTTCAAAAAGGGGGTCATCATGACCGCCATCCGAGAAGTCATCGACGTCGACCGCCCGCCGGACGAGGTCTACGCGTACATCACCGACCCGTCCCACCTGCCGGAATGGCAGCTGAGCGCCGTATCGGCGGAACAACTCGACGAGGGACCCGTCCACACCGGCTCCCGAGTCCGGGTCACCCGGCGCATCGGCACCCGCGAGAGGCAGATGACCGTCGAGTTCGACGAGCTCGACCCTCCGCGCAGCTGGGACCTGCACGGAGTCGACGGCCCCGTCAGGCCACGCACCCACGGTGAGATAGAGCCGCTCGACGACGGCCGCCGCTCCCGGGTGACGATCGACATCGACTTCGAAGGGCACGGCGTCGGCAAGCTCCTGGTGCCCCTCGTCGTCCGCCCACAGATCCGCAAGGAACTGCCCCGCGACGAGCAACTCCTCAAGGACAAGCTGGAGCGCCCGAGCGGCTGAGGGCGCACCTGGGCCGGACTATGTGTGCCGGATGACGTGGTGGATCGTGTGGGAGACGGGCGCCGGGTGCGGGGAGTCGTTCCAGCCGATCTCTTCGGCACGCCGCTCGATGGCGGCCCGTGCCGCCTGAGCCGCCGCCTCGTCCTCGAAGAAGGCGATGGACAGCCCCCTGCCCGTCGCGGGATCGACGAGGTGCTACGCGCCGTGCGCACCGGGCACGGTGGCGGCGGCCTCCAGCACCCAGTCCCGGTCATCGGTCGGCATCGGTTCCCAGACGGCCACCCTCGCGATCATCGCTGCCTCCTTCGCCCGCGTGCGGGCCTTCAGGATGCCCGCACGCGGCCGGGGCGGCACTCGGGCCGCGAGCCACGAGAGTGTAGGGGGCCGTCTTATGCCCGCTGGGCCGTCCCTGGGCCGTCAGGGTTCCTGGGCCGTGCCGAAGACCCCGTCCAAGGCCCGGCCGGGCATGCTCGCTGCTGCTGGGCATCAGGTGGGCGTACACGCGCAGCGTCATCGCCGGGTCGGAGTGCCCGAGGTATTCGCTCACGGCCTTGATGCTCTCGCCCGCGTCCAGGAGGACCGAGGCGTAGAAGTGGCGTAGGGCGTGCATTCCGTGCTGTCGAGCGGAGGCGCACGGCTCGCCGGGTTCGGGCGTCGGGATGAGGCAGGCGGCCGCGAGGGCGGGCTTCCATTCCTGGATGTTGAAGTTGCTTCGCCAGATATTCCGTCGGCCGTGTTGGTGAAGATCAGGCGCCGTTCGGTGAGCGGGCCGTCCGGCCTTGCCCACGGCAGCTTGATGGTCACGGGCGGGTAGTGCTCCATGCGCTGGCGCAGGGCCGAGGCAGCCGAGCACGGCAGTGGCACGTCCCGCTCCTTGTTGCCCTTGGGCGGAGCGAAGACCGCGACGCCCCGGATCAGCTTGACCTGAGTGGTGACCCGCAGGGTGTCGCTGTCGAGCTGCAGGGTGTCTCCGGCCAGGCCGATGATCTCGCCCTGTCGGGGGCCGCAGCCGCTGCCCACGTCGACGATGGCTCGGTAGCGCTCGGGCAGGGCGTCGCGGACCGCGAGCACTCGAGAGCCGTCATCCACTGCGGCTGACAACACCGCGCGGACGTTGGCGTAGATGTTGCGGGCGTAGGTGCCGCCTATCGAGTCGTTCTCCAGGTCCCGCACGAACTCGCCGATGTGGACAGGGCGGTCGAAGCCGGGAGACCCGGCCACCCGGAGCAGATCGCCCAGGGTGGTCGGGTCCAGGCCCGCGATGGTCGCGGGGTGGGTCATGCGGCGCCTCTGGCTGCGATCAGGGCTGCGGTGATCAGCAGTGCGCCGCCTATGCGGGTGAGGTCGACTGCCCGTCGCAGGCCGGTGAACTTGGCGATGGCGATCTGGTACAGGTTGGCGATCTGCTGGGCGTGCCGGTCGTCGGCCAGTTCGGCGGCGATCTGCTCGGCGGTCAGCGTGGCCCACAGCGGGAAGCCGACGTGGTGAGTCCCGCCCAGGTTGGGGCGGACGGAGCTGAGCAGAAGGCCGATGGCCGCGACCAGGAGGACCATGCCCGCGCCGCCGACGAGGACAGTGGCGAGGTTCAGTGGTGCGTCCTTGGCGACGGTCCAGGCACCGGCCAGGGTGGCGCCGACGAAGGCGAGCAGCAAGGCGGTCTTGTTGTCGGTACGGGCGGAAACGCGCGGGTTCGTGGATTCTGGCACTGGCAGGACGACGAACCCGGTTGCCTGCCCACCTTGGAGGCGGCGTGGGGAGCGGGTTCCACTGGCTGTCAAGCACTCGGAGGGCCAGATGAAGATCCGTATCTTGGCCAGGCTTGCACAGTCCGACCTCTGGTTGCCGGGCAGCACCTGCCGTCATCCTTCGGTCGCACCGCTCTACCGGCCTTCGGCCTTCAGGCGGAGCCGAGTTCAGCCCGCAGAGCGATCCTCGGTGGCACCCCTGGCTGGGATCTTCATTACTGAACGGGCTGGCCACCAGTCCACCGAAACCGAGGACCGCATATGCAGCCGCGCCTGCACGTCGAAGAACTCACTGCCGCCCGCCCCGGACGACTCCGCGCTGCATGGCGGGCGGCCCACGAGCCCGTTGCCGGAGTGTCCCGACAGATGCAACTCGTGGCCTACGCCGTGCCGTTAACCGTCCTGCCCTCGAGTATCTGGCGGCTGCCGGCCGCGTTCGACGACGGGATCGGGGTCGGTGAGCGGGCGTACCTTGTCTTCCTGTCCATAGTGTCCGAGGTTTTCGCGTTCACCGCGATCGGCCTGATCGCCCGCTGGGGCGAAGTGTTCCCGCGCGGGGTCCCGTTCCTGCGCGGCCGCCGTGTCCCGACGAAGGCAGCGGTCATCCCGGCCGCCGTCGGGGCCACGATCCTCACCCTCCTGTTCACCGTCTTGTTCATTGCCTCTGAGATCAGGGGCACCACGATCCGAGGCGACGACCTGCCGGCCGGCTACCCGGGCCAGGCCACCGGCTGGGAGGCTGCCTGGTTCTATTTCTGCTACGCGCCGCTGATCCTTTGGGGGCCGCTGCTGGCCGTGCTGACCGTCGCGTACTGGAAGCGCCGTCGCGCGGCCGAGAAGATGCCCGCAGCGGTGTGAGTGCCGGGAAACGGTCGTATGCCGACGCTCGCCTCGGTGATCAGGCATCACAGAGGCGCTCAGCCAACTGCGCTCAGCCGCGCATCCATGACGTGCGGAGTGCACCAGAATCTTGAATCGGCACCGGGGAAGGGCCCACTCCCTACCGCTGAACCAGGGAACATGAGGCGGTCCAGGCGAGGAGCGCGGGCGTGACCTGCGACCGGCGTCCCTACGACTTTAGATACCTCAGGACCGCCAGGATCCGCCGGCTGTAACCGGTGGTATGGGACAACTCCAGCTTGTCGAAAATCGCGTTGAGGTTCTTCTCCACCGAGCTCAGCGAGATGTGCAGCTTCTGCGCGATCGCCGTGTTGGTATGCCCCTGGGCCAGGGTCTCCAGAACGCTGCGTTCGCGGGGCGTGAGACGGGTCAGCGGATCTGCGTGCGTCGTGCGGACGACCAGCTGCCGCACCACCTCGGGGTCGATGGCAGCGCCCCCCGCCTTGATGCGTTCCAACGCGTCCAGGAACTCCTCCACCTGAGCAACGCGGTCCTTGAGGAGGTATCCCACGCGTTCTGCATGGGAGGCCAGCAGTCGCACTGCATAGTTGCGCTCGATGTGCTGAGACAGCACCAGCACGCCGACCTCCGGCCACCGCTCGCGGATCTCCAGCGCTGCGCGCAGCCCCTCGTCGGTGTGCGTCGGAGGCATCCGGATGTCGAGGACGACGATGTCGGGTTGCCGCAAGGCCATCTCCTCCAGCAGGGAAACGGCGTCGCCGAACGCGCCCAGGACCTGGTGTCCCTCCTCGACGAGGAGCCGGACCAGCCCCTCGCGCAGCAGGGTCGAGTCCTCGGCGATCATCAGGCGCATGGCAGCTCCGCGGTAATGGTGGTGGGTCCCCCTTCAGGGCTGTCGACGCGCAGGACGCCATCGAGCGCGGCCGTCCTGCTGCGCAGTCCGCTCAGCCCGCTGCCCGCAGGGTTCGCGCCGCCCTTGCCGTTGTCCTGGACCTGCACCGTGAGCACTCTGCCGCGGAGCACCACCCGCACGGCGACGGCCGTGGCACTGGAGTGCTTGGCCGTGTTGGTCACGCATTCCGACACCACGAAGTACGCTGCGGTTTCCACCGGTTGTGGAAGTGGCCCACCAACGTCGAACTCCGTACGGACGGGGATGCTGCACCGCTCGGACACTCCGCCCAGCGCTTCCTTGAGCCCCAAACTGTCCAACACCGAGGGATAGACCCGCCAGGTCACTTCGCGCAGTTCCGCGAGGATGTCCCGGGACTCCTCGTGCGCCTGACGCAGCAGGGCGTCTGCTTGCTCAGGACTGCGTCCCCTGCGTGCCCGGCCGAGCAGCATGCCCAGTGCCACCATCCGCTGCTGGATTCCGTCGTGGAGGTCCCGCTCGATGCGCCGGCGTTCGACATCCACCGCCTGCACGACCGCTGCCCGGCTGGCAGCCAGTTCATGGATGCGCCGCTCCAGCAGTTCCCGTTCGGAGGGGCCGAAACACTCGCGGGCAGTGCGCGCGTCCAGGGTTGCGAGTGAGTGGAGCCCCTGGACATCGAGGAAGAGCAGCACACTGCCGAGGAGCATCTGCATCACCAACTCGTCCCAAAGGACGGTTCCCTGGGCTATTCCCCTCACCAGCAGCCCCGCCAGGACGATGCCGAAACCCAGCAGCCCGAGCACGACGCCGCACAGCAGTCCCGTGTAGCTGCGGACCGCCAGATAGCGAAGCATTTTCTGGTCGGATGCCTTGTAATGCTCGGGGAAGCGGTCGCCGAAGAAGACGGCCCGGCGGATCCGCTCCAGGGTCGTCAGCCGACGGGCTCCGGTCATGAGGATGCCGAGGGCACTGGCGCGGGTGAGCGGCCACAGCAGGAAGGGGCCGAGGGCGGTGCCTACGACGAGGAAGTAGAGGAAGCTGAGCAAGGCCGTGACGCAGCCGAGGAACGTACCGATGCTCCGACGCGGCCAGGAGGCCGGCAGAACCGCTGCGTCCTGGCCCTCGCCGGGGTCGTCCTGGACCGATAAGCGCGGCAGGTGATCGGCGGTGCTGCCTGCGGAATCCCCCTGCACGAGGGGAGAGCCTAGTGGGGCTGCACAGCCGGAGCAAGATCGCTCAGGCTGTGCGCTGGGCGGGGCCACTGTGCGAGCCTGCCTGCGGTGTGTCAGGAAGTGCGGCGGTGCTGGGCCTGGTTGCGGCCGCGCAGCCGTACGGCCACGTAGCCCGCAAAGGCGGCGACCACCAGGATCAGCACCGCCTTGGAGAGGATCCCGACGTAGGTCTCCACCACCTCCCACTGGTCGCCCAGCCAGTAACCGGCCGTCACCAGGACGGAGTTCCAGATCAGGCTGCCGAGCGTGGTCAGCATGACGAACACGGCCAGGGGCATGCGCTCCACCCCGGCGGGGACGGAGATGAGGCTGCGGAAGATCGGCACCATGCGGCCGAGGAAGACCGCCTTGGTTCCGTGCTTCACGAACCACTGCTCCGTGCGCTCCAGGTCGGAAGCCTTCACCAGCGGCAGCTTCGCCCAGATCGCGTGCATGCGTTCACGGCCGAAGACCATGCCGATCCAGTAGAGGACCACGGCTCCTGCCACGGAGCCGAGCGTGGTCCAGAACAGCGCTGAGGCCAGGGTGAGAACTCCCTGCCCGGCGGCGAACCCGGTCAGCGGCAGGATCACCTCGCTCGGCAGCGGTGGGAAGAGGTTTTCCAGCGCGATGGCCAGGCCGGCTCCGGGGCCGCCCAGGGTGTCGACGAGATCGGCGGCCCAGCCCGCGATGCCGTCGGCGGGTTCATGCGGCAGAGCCAAGGTCATGAGGTGCATGCGAGTCTCCCAGCTGGCGGGTCGGCCGGGGCAAGCACCCCGACTGGCCTCCAAGCTAGAAACCGCAGCTCAGCGGCGGTATGCGGATTGCCGTCCGGTCCGGTGGTGTTTTCCGCAGTACTCACCCTGCGGAAAACCGCACCCGTACGGACCGGGCACTGTGCCAGATGGGACAGGACTTATCGCCGACGACCGAGATGAACCGCCCCGGGTTCGTTGGAGATCTCAGTTGGTGGCTGTGGGCTGGGGTTTCGTGGTTGCTTGGTAGTAGTTGGCTTCGTATTCGTCGGGCGGGATGCGCCCTATCTCACCGTGGAGCCGGCGGTGGTTGTACCAGTCGACCCACTCGGCGGTGGCGAGCTCGACGTGGGAGAGCGTCTTCCACGGCCGCTGCGGCTTGATGACCTCGGTCTTGAACAGGCCGATCGTGGACTCCATGAGGGCGTTGTCGTAGGCGTCGCCGACCGAGCCGATCGAGGCCGCGATCCGGGCCGCATCAAGGTGTTCAGCCAGGCGGAATGACGTGTATTGCGACCCTGCATCGGAGTGGTGAACCAGCTCGCCGGGGACGGGCGGGCGGCGGTCGCGGTCGCGCTGCCACAGCCCCATGTCCAAGGCGTCCAGGACAAGTTGGGTCTCCTTGACATCGATGCGGACCAGCCGACGATGCGGCGGGAGAAGGTGTCCACGACGAACGCGGCATAGACGACGCCCGCCCAGGCAGCGACGTGGGTGAAGTCGGCCACCCAGGTGCGGTTGGGGGCCGGGGCGACGAAGTCGCGGTCGATGCGGTCCGGGCCTTGGCGGCGGCCGGGTCCGGGAGGGTGGTGATCACCTTCTTGCCGCGCACCGCGCCGGCGATGCCGATCTCGCGCATCAGGCGCTCGACGGTGCAGCGGGCCACCTCGTGGCCCTGGCGGTTGAGGTGCCGCCAGATCTTTTGCCTTGAGCTGGGCGGACTCCTCCGTCGTCGTCCCCGGGTAACGGGCAGGTCCACAGACTGCCCGGCTCGCCGGAAGCTTACGGGGCCATGATCACTCGACCCGAAGCAGCTCCAGCCCAAAGCCGCTCCGCCGACCTACTGGGGATGCGCTGCGCCGCCAGTCAGCGAGTAATTCGGCCATGGCCAATCGAGGTCGGCAGCGCGGACCAGAGTTGATGTCGAACGCAGTGCAACAACTTCGATCCCCATACGAAATGCCGTCTCGAATTCCCAACGAGTCCATTCCGACTTGAGGTAGTTACTCGATTCCACGGCTACGAAGACATCCGCTAGCGCAAGCGCGTCGACTACTACTTGCACCCTATCTGCACCCGACAGGTGAGGCTCTAGATCGTCTATATAAACGTCACTGGCGGTGCAACTCAAAAACGCTCCGATTTCACGCAAGCGCTCCGTGCTGTTGTCGCGCCTCGCGTAGCTAACGAAGTAGCGCATTTGGTGACACCCTATCCGTCCAGCCAGCCAACCACGTAGGCCCACGCCGCCACAACGAACAGCAGCGCAAGGATTAGATAGTACGCCATCGATGCATTGAAGGCTGCCCGCCAAGGCTTGACTTTGCCCGAGCTGGGGACCAATGAGTGCGGAACGCCGCAGCGATCCGCCCTGCGATGCCAGATTGGGATCATGAGCCCCCGGAGCTTCCTTTGGTAATAGTAACTAAAGCTGTCGGCTATCCAGAATCCAATGATCACCAAAAGTCCGGCCACGAACAATGAAGGCCCCGGCTTTTTATCGCCGAAGGAAGCGACGACAGTTCCGACGGGGGCCAGAATCAGAGCACATAACTTTTTCAGTTCTAGGCAGGCTTCGGAAGCCTTAGTTGTTGCTGCGTGAAGTTGATCGAGCTGATCCTTGTCGAGGTCATCTGCTGTAGGCCCGGTCACGTCCATTCCATTCGCGTCGGCTTATCGTGAGGTTAGCGACCGCTGTGACTGGATATTCCAGCACAAGGCTCTGCTCGCTGTCCCGGCATCTCATGTTCTTGACCCTGATGAGAAACAAGCGTGCGCCAGCCTCCTGGCCAGATCGCCCCCTTGTGTGCCCTTCGTGTACGTGTCACACAGTTCAAAGGCGGGACCTTGGGGAGGGGAGCAACTTCATGTCGGTGTGGGGTGGCTATCCGGTAGGGCCGTCGGCCTGGGCCGTAGAGCGGTTCGGGCGGCATGCCGGCGCGCTTGCCGCCGCAGTCCCGGTGCAACTGGCCAAGGCACACGCGAAGGCTCATGCCGCGCACCTCGCCGCGGGGCTGAAGAAGCGGAGTCCGTACGGGGTCGCCCTTGCGGGGGTGGTGCGCGAGAACCTGGCGGAGACGGCGCGGGAGCTGGGGGAAGCCGTGCGAGACGTCCGCGGATATGAGTATGCGGTGATCAACGATCACGCACTCTTCCCGTTCCGGTACGCGGACAGGCCGAGGCCCTTGGATCGAGCGCGGTTGCCCGCTAATGCGTCGCCCACTCGGCAGCGGCTGTTCCGGGCGCACGGGCCGCAGCCTCCGGAAGGTCTGTTCGACGTCGATGAGGACTTGGCGAGTGAGGAGTACCTGGGGCTGCACGAAGCGTTCGAGGAGCTCGGAGCTTCCACCAGGTTGGTCTGTGTGTTCTTCACGGCTGACGCCGAAAACGGCATCCATGCCATCCACTGGGGAGACGCCCACCTCGAACCCGACCGCACCTTCACGTGGCCCTACAGGGAACAGCTCCCGGTCGCTCCCGTGCAGATGGAGTGACGGGCGGTGGTGCCGCTGCCTGGGCGCGGCCGGTCGAGGGCTGACTGAGTCCTGGGCCGTCCCTGGGCCGTGCAAGGCCGACCGACGCAATGCTGACAGTCGACATCCACAGGTGACCGCCCCCACCCCGCTCCGGCCTGGGCACCCGCAGTTGATCTGCCACACTGGAAGGGTTATGCCTGCACCCGGAGAACTCACTTTCGTCGCCCCGCGCGGAGCCAAGAAGCCGCCGCGGCATCTTGCCGATCTCACGCCCGGTGAGCGCAAGGACGCCGTCGCAGCGATCGGCGAGAAGCCGTTTCGCGCCAAACAGCTCTCGCAGCACTACTTCGCGCGGTACGCGCACGACCCGGAGCAGTGGACCGACATCCCCGCCGGTGCGCGCGCCAAGCTGCGGGAGGAGCTCTTTCCCGAGCTCATGACCGTCGTACGGCATCTGTCGACCGACCAGGGCGACACCCGCAAGACGCTGTGGCGGCTGTTCGACGGGACGCTCGTCGAGTCGGTGCTGATGCGGTACCCGGACCGGGTGACCATGTGCATCAGCTCGCAGGCGGGATGCGGGATGAACTGCCCGTTCTGCGCGACCGGGCAGGCGGGGCTGGACCGGAATCTGTCGACCGCCGAGATCGTCCACCAGATCGTGGACGGGATGCGGGCGCTGCGGGACGGTGAGGTGCCCGGCGGGCCCGCTCGGCTGTCCAACATCGTCTTCATGGGCATGGGTGAGCCCCTCGCCAACTACAACCGGGTCGTGGGCGCCATCCGCCGGCTCACCGACCCCGAGCCGGACGGGCTGGGGCTGTCCCAGCGCGGGATCACCGTCTCGACCGTCGGCCTCGTCCCGGCCATCCACCGGTTCGCCGACGAGGGCTTCAAGTGCCGTCTCGCGATCTCGCTGCACGCCCCCGACGACGAGCTGCGCGACACCCTCGTCCCCGTGAACACGCGGTGGAAGGTGCGTGAGGTGCTCGACGCCGGATTCGAGTACGTCGCCAGATCGGGGCGTCGGCTGTCCATCGAGTACGCCCTCATCCGCGACATCAACGACCAGGCATGGCGCGGTGACCGGCTCGGCCGGCTGCTCAAGGGCAAGCCGGTGCATGTGAACCTGATTCCGCTGAATCCGACTCCGGGCTCCAAGTGGACCGCTTCCCGGCCCGAGGACGAGAAGGCGTTCGTCGAGGCCATCGCCGCGCATGGTGTACCGGTGACGATCCGGGACACCCGGGGTCAGGAGATCGACGGGGCATGCGGGCAGCTCGCCGCGACCGAGCGGTAGTCTGACCGCCGTAAGAACATCTGCATATTCCGACAGGGGAGCGCCACAGCGCTGAGAGTGCGGTACCGGCCGCAGACCCTCCGAACCTGGCCCAGGTCATTCTGGGTAGGGAGATCGGTCATCACTCGAGCTGTTGCGCCCTGCCCGGAGCCCCAGAGGCCCCGGGCAGGGCCGCGTCTCTTCCTGGTCACTCCAGGAGGAATTAGTGAGCATCACCAAGAAGGCCACGGTCCTCGCCGCCGGTTTCGGACTCGTCGCGCTGCCCGCGCTGGCCGCGTGCGGGTCGTCCGACGGCGACGGCGGCAACGGCAGCGGCGGCGGGTCCAAGACCGTCACGCTCGTCAGCCACAACTCGTGGGCCGTCTCCAAGAGCGTCCTCGCCGCCTTCGAGAAGCAGTCCGGCTACAAGGTCAAGGTCCTGGAGGACGGCGACGCCGGTCAGGCCGTCAACAAGGCGATCCTGACCAAGGACAACCCGCAGGGCGACGTCTTCTTCGGCGTCGACAACACCCTGCTCTCCCGGGCGCTCGACAACGACCTGTTCCAGTCGTACGAGCCGAAGGGCGCCGACACCATCAAGCCCGAGTACCTCGCCGACCAGGACGAGCACCGGGTCACGCCCATCGACACCGGCGACATCTGCGTCAACTACGACAAGGCGTACTTCAGCAAGCACAAGCTGGCCCCGCCGACGTCGTACGACGATCTGATCAAGCCCGCGTACAAGAACCTCCTCGTCACCGAGAACGCCTCCACCTCCTCGCCCGGCCTCGGCTTCCTGCTGGGCACGGCCGCGAAGTACGGCGACGACGGCTGGCAGGACTACTGGAAGAAGCTCAAGGCCAACGGCGTCAAGGTCGTCGACGGCTGGGAGCAGGCGTACAACGAGGAGTTCTCCGGCTCCGCCGGCGGCAAGAAGGCGAAGGCCGACCGGCCGCTCGTCGTGTCGTACGCCTCCTCGCCGCCCGCCGAGGTGATCTACGCCGACCCGAAGCCGAGCACCGCGCCCACGGGCGTGGCGACCGGCACCTGCTTCCGCCAGGTCGAGTACGCGGGACTGCTGAGCAACGCCGAGAACACCGAGGGCGGCAAGGCGCTGCTCGACTTCATGCTCACCAAGACCTTCCAGGACGACATGCCGCTCAACATGTTCGTCTACCCGGTGCGGGAGGGCGCCCAGGTGCCGGAGGAGTTCGTGAAGTACGGACCGCAGGCCGAGGATCCCGAGACCATGGACCCGGCGAAGATCGCCGACAACCGTGACGACTGGGTCAAGTCGTGGACCTCGCTCGTACTGAAGTAGCAGCTCCCCGGAAGCGGGTCACGCGGAGCGCGGCGGTGGGGCTCGGCCTCGTCGCCGTGCCCGTCGCGTTCTTCGCGGTCTTCTTCGCCTACCCCGTCGCCGCCATCGTCGCGCGCGGTCTGAAGGTCGACGGCGTCTGGCAGTTCGGGCGCCTCATGGACGTGCTCGGGGAGTCCGACATCCGGCACGTCCTGTGGTTCACCACCTGGCAGGCGCTCGCCTCCACCGCGCTCACCCTGCTGATCGCGCTGCCGGGCGCCTACGTCTTCGCCCGCTTCGACTTCCCCGGCAAGCAGATCCTGCGGGCCGCGGTGACCGTCCCCTTCGTGCTGCCGACGGTCGTCGTCGGCACAGCGTTCCTCGCGCTCGTCGGCCGCGGCGGCCTTCTCGACGAGCTGTGGGGCGTACGGCTCGACACCACCGTGTGGGCCATCCTGCTCGCGCACGTCTTCTTCAACTACGCCGTCGTCGTACGGACGGTCGGCGGGCTCTGGTCGCAGCTCGACCCGCGCCAGGAGGAGGCCGCGCGGATGCTCGGGGCGTCCCGCCTCACCGCCTGGCGGACCGTCACCCTGCCGGCGCTGGCGCCCGCCGTGGCCGCCGCCGCGCTCATGGTCTTCCTGTTCACCTTCACCTCCTTCGGTGTCGTCCAGATCCTCGGCGGGCCGACCTTCTCGACCCTCGAAGTGGAGATCTACCGGCAGACCTCCGAGATCTTCGACCTGTCCACGGCCGCCGTCCTGACGATGATCCAGTTCCTGGCGGTGGGCGCGATCCTCGCCGTGCACGCCTGGACGGTACGGCGCCGGGAGAGCGCCCTGCGCCTGGTCGACGCGTCCGTGACCGCGCGACGGCCGCGCGGGGCGGGGCAGTGGGCGCTGCTGGCCGGCGTCCTCGCCGTCATCGTCGTCCTCCTGCTGCTGCCGCTCGCCGTCCTGGTCCAGCGGTCGCTGGACGCGCCGGACTTCGGCTACTACCGGGCGCTGACCGATGCCGACGGCGGGGTCTTCCTCGTCGCGCCGATCGAGGCGATCGGCAACTCGCTCCAGTACGCCGTCGTCGCCACCCTCATCGCCGTGCTGATCGGCGGTCTGGCCGCCGCCGCGCTGACCCGGCGGGACGCGGGCCGGTTCGTACGGGGTTTCGACGCGTTGCTGATGCTGCCGCTCGGGGTGTCCGCGGTGACGGTCGGGTTCGGGTTCCTGATCGCGCTGGACGAGCCGCCGCTCGACCTCCGCGGTACCTGGATCCTGGTGCCGCTGGCCCAGGCGCTGGTCGGGGTGCCCTTCGTCGTACGGACGATGCTGCCCGTGCTGCGGGCCGTGGACCAGCGGTTGCGGGAGGCGGCGTCGGTGCTGGGGGCGTCGCCGTGGCGGGTCTGGCGTGAGGTGGATCTGCCGATGGTGCGGCGGGCGCTGCTGATCGCCGCCGGGTTCGCCTTCGCCGTGTCGCTGGGGGAGTTCGGGGCGACGGTGTTCATCGCGCGGCCCGACAACCCGACGCTGCCGGTGGCCGTGGCACGGCTGCTGGGGCGGGCCGGCGAGCTCAACTACGGCCAGGCGATGGCCCTTTCGACGGTACTGATGGTGGTGTGCGCGGTGGCGCTGCTGGTGCTGGAGCGGCTGCGGACCGACCGGACGGGGGAGTTCTAGATGCTGCTGAGCCTGGAAGGCGCGACCGTCCGCTTCGGCGGGCGCGCGGTGCTCGACGCCGTCGACCTGGACGTCGCCGAACACGAGATCGTGTGCGTGCTCGGGCCGAGCGGCAGCGGCAAGTCGACGCTGCTGCGGGCGGTGGCCGGGCTGCAACCGCTCGACGCCGGGCGGGTGTCGCTCGACGGGCGGGACCAGGCCGGGGTGCCCGCCCACCGGCGGGGGGTCGGGCTGATGTTCCAGGACCATCAGCTGTTCCCGCAGCGCGACGTCGGCGGCAACGTGTCCTTCGGGGCGCGGATGCACGGCGCGTCCAAGGGTGAACAGGTCGAGCGGGTGCGGGAGTTGCTCGATCTGGTCGGGCTGCCGGGCGCCGCCCGCCGTGCCGTCGCCTCCCTCTCCGGTGGTGAGCAGCAGCGGGTGGCGCTGGCGCGTGCGCTCGCGCCCAGGCCGCGGCTGCTGATGCTGGACGAGCCGCTGGGCCAGCTCGACCGTTCGCTGCGGGAGCGGCTGGTGGTCGAACTCCGGGAGCTGTTCGGTCGGTTGGGCACCACCGTGCTGGCCGTGACGCACGACCAGGGCGAGGCCTTCGCGCTCGCCGACCGGGTCGTGGTGATGCGGGACGGGCGGATCGCGCAGAGCGGCACGCCGCTTCAGGTGTGGCAGCGGCCGGTGGACGAGTTCGTGGCCCGCTTCCTCGGGTTCGACAACGTGGTCGAGGGCATGGTCGCCGGCGAGGCCGCGGACACGCCCTGGGGCAAGCTCCCGGTGGGCGAGGGCGTCGGCCAGGGCACGCGGACGCTGCTCGTACGGCCGGCCGGGGTGCGGCTCGTGGCCGCCGACGCGGGGCTGCGCTGCACGGTCGCGGCGCGCACCTTCAAGGGCACGCACGTCGCCGTGCATCTCCAGCCGGAGGACGCGCCGCGCCTGGAGGCGGCCTGTGCGCTGCGGGACGCGCCGGAGGTCGGGGACGCGGTCGGCGTGGAGTTCGACGCGGCGGAAATCGTCGTGCTGGGCTGATCGCCCGGCGCACAGGGTGCGGGGCATGACATTGCTCGCTCGCCTTGTACCGCCGACTGCCGCTGGGCAGCGTCAAGTTGGAGGTGCTCGGCGGACGGCGCCCAGGAACGCGACGGCCCGCCCCCGCAACGGGGGCGGGCCACAAGGGTGGTGCCGGTGGGCGGCGTGTCAGCGGTCGCTGCTCGCCCCGCGGCGGCGCAGGCCGAAGAAGATCGCGCCACCGCCGACCGCGACCAGGGCGACCGCGATGCCGGCGATCAGGCCGGTGTTGGAGTTCGCACCGGTCTCGGCGAGGTTGGAGTCACCGGCCGCCGGGGACGGAGCGTTGCTCTGGGTGTCCGCAGGGGCGGTGCTCTCGCTCTCCGAGGGCGTCGGGGCCGGCGTGTCGGTCTCCTCCGCCGGGGGCGACGCGGAGTCCGACGGGGTCGGGGCGTCGGACGGAGCCGGGGGCTTCTCCTCGTCCTTCTTGCAGGCCGTGGACGGCGTCGTCAGGTTCGGCTTGATGTCCTCGTCGACATAGCCGGCGGCCTTGACGTGGACGCGGTACTCGGCGTCCGGCTTCCAGTTCTCGGCGAAGGTGATGGTGACACCCTCGCGCGAGCCCTTGACCACCTGTTCGCCGACCTTCTTCAGGTCGGCGCCGTTGTTCTGCAGGAACACGCTGACGGTCGCCGGGACACCGCTGGGGTCCACGTCGGTGACGGTGATGATGCCCTTGTCCCCGTCGCACTTGGCTTCGGCGGAGAATTCACTGATGTCGCACGCGAGCGCGTTGCCCGCGAGGCCGAGCGCCAGCGCGGCCGACGCGGAGGCAACACCCAGAGCGCGCACGGAACGCGCGACAATACGGCGGTTTATGGGCACGTTTGTCCTTACGAGTTGCACCACAGAGGGGGGTTGAACGGGGGTGGTGATGGGTCATCACCACCCCCGGGATTCTCACTGGTTTATAAGCGTGACATAAGCAGTGTCAACGCGTAGGAGGCCCACAGGCGTTGGCTTTGCCGTCTTATTAACCGCCGATACGTTTCAACGCCTCCGGAGCCTCCTCGATCCCGTCGACCAGGACGATGCGCGACTCCATCGACCGGTCCCGGGCGAGCGACTGCAGCAGCGGCCACGCCGGCAGCTTCTCCGTCCAGTGCGCGCGGTCCACCAGGACCATGGGGGTGGGCTCGCCGCGCGACTCGTAGTAGTTCGGCGTCGCGTTGTCGAAGATCTCCTGTACGGTCCCGGCGGCGCCCGGGAGGAAGACGACACCCGCGTTCGACCGGGCCAGGAGGCCGTCCTCGCGGGTGGCGTTGGCGAAGTACTTGGCGATGTGGGAGGCGAAGGGGTTCGGCGGCTCATGGCCGTAGAACCAGGTCGGGATGCCGATGGAACGGCCCCCCTTCGGCCAGCGGCCGCGCACCTCGAAGGCGGCCGTCGCCCACTCGGTGATCGAGGGCGCGAACCCGGGCGCCTTCGCCAGGAGCGGGAGGGCGTCGGCGAGCATGTCGTCGTCGTACGGGGCGGCGTACGCGCCGAGGTTGGCCGCCTCCATGGCGCCCGGGCCGCCCCCGGTGGCGACGGTGAATCCCGCGCGGGCCAGCTCCCGGCCGAGCCGCGCGGCGCCCTCGTACTCCGCCGTGCCGCGGCGCATCGCGTGGCCGCCCATGACGCCCACCACCCGGGCGCCGGACAGGAGTTCGTCGAGCGCGTCCGAGACGGAGTCGTCGTGGACGGCGCGGAGCATGGAGGCGTAGATGTCCCCGTCCTCCTTGGTCCGCTGGAACCAGGCGTACGCGCGGGCGTCGGGCGTCTCCTCGTAGCCGTCCGCCAGGGACGCGAAGAGTTCGTCGGGGGAGTAGACCAGACCCCGGTACGGGTCGAAGGGCAGGCCCGGTATCGGCGGGAACACCAGCGCGCCGTCGGTGCGGATCTTCACCGCCGCGTCCTCGCGCATCGGGCAGCCGAGGAAGACGGCGCCCGCCGTGTCCGTGGTGAGCAGTTCGCGCGTACGGTCCGTCAGGTCGACGGCCTGGACGCGGAATCCGGCGAGGCTGCCGCGCGCCGAGACGGTCGCGTCGAACTCCTCGAGCGTCTCGATCTCACGGTCGTTGTGGTGGGCCGCATGGGCGGGCATCGTCTGCACCCGCCCATGCTAGGCACCCCGCGAGAGGCGGCGGACTTCAGCCCTCGATGGCGGCCGGGTCCATCCACACGACCTCCCAGGTGTGGCCGTCGAGGTCGTCGAAGGAGCGGCCGTACATGAAGTCCATGTCCTGGACCTTGTCCGACGCGGTGCCGCCGGCGGCGACGGCCTTCTCGACCAGCTCGTCCACCTGCTCGCGGCTCTCGGCGCTCAGGGCGATCAGCACTTCGCTGGTCCGCGTGGCGTCCGCGATCTCCTTGTCGGTGAAGGTCGAGTAGAACGGCTTGGTGATCAGCATCGCGACGATGGTGTCGCTGATCACGACGGAGGCCGCGTTCTCGTCGCTGAACTGCGCGTTGATCGAGTAACCCAGCTCCGTGAAGAACTTCTTCGAGGCGTCGAGGTCGTTCACGGGCAGGTTCACGAAGATCATCTGCTGGTATGCCTTGGTCATCGGAGTCTCTCCCATCGGGGTGGCTGCTGTTCGAGGGGGTAGACCGGGGTGCCGTCCCGAACTCATCGCCGGACGGGAGATTTTTTTCCGACGGGTTTTCCGCCGTCAGCGCGCCAGGGGCAGCGCCGCCAGCTCGGCCACGGTCAGGGTGAGCGGGCCGAAGACGGCCAGCAGGACGCCGGCGCGCAGAGCGGCCGCGCTGCGCAGCATCGTCGTGGGAGCCCCGAGACGCAGCAGGGCGGCCGTGGCGTCGGCGCGGGCCTGCTTGGCCTCCACGGCGGCCGTGAGAAGTGTGGCCACGGTGCAGGAGGTCACCAGGGTGACGCCGACCGTGGTGAGCGGGCCGAAGGGCGGGGCGGCCGCCGTGCCGGACAGCGGTGCCATGGCGTACGCGGCGGAGGCCGCCGCGCACACGATGCCGAGGGGGCGGCCGATACGGGTGGCCTCCGCCATGAGGACACGGCCGGCCAGGAGGCGCAGGGCGCCCGGCCGCGCGGACTGCAGGAGCCGGCCGCAGAGGTGGGTGAGGCCGGGGGCGGCCAGGGCGAGGCCGAGGGCGGTGAGGAGCCAGCCGATCACGACTCCGGCGGGGCCGGTGGGGAGCACGGCGGGCACGGTGAGCGCGGTGCCGCTCGCCGTACGGCCGGCGTAGGACTCCACGGCGAGGCCCGCGGCGAGGACGGCGACGCCCCAAGGGAGGCCGGCGGGGGGCCGACGGGGAGTCGGGGAGCTGACGAGGTGCAGGTCGGAGACCGGCTGGGCCAAGCCGGCGGTCCAGTCGGCGTCCGGCGTCCGGGGCGGGGTCGGGGTCGGGGTCGGAGTTTCGCCCGCCGGCGCCTGCGGGGTGCCGTGTTCCTGGGGGACGGGCGCCGCGTCGGCGGCACGACCTTCCGTGGACGGTGCGGCGTGGGCGTGCGCAGACTGACCGGCTCGGCTTCTCGCCGCATGCGCTGAACCCGTGCCGTTCTTCGCGGCGCCGTCGGTGGCCGCGCCGCCCCGCCTCAGGTGCGCCCCGAACCGCCCGTACGCGCCGAACGTCTCCCGTGTCACCGACCTGCCGTGCGCCCCGAAGCGGCCGTACACCCCGCCCGTCTGCCGTGCCGCCGACCTGCCGTGCGCTGCGAAGCGGCCGTACGACTGTCCTGCGGTCCGTGTTCCGCCGGACCCGGGGTCCTTCGGGCGCAGGACCAGCGCCACCGTCACCGACGCGATCGCCGGTACCAGCGTCAGCAGGGTCAAGGTGGCCGGCAGCGGCAGGGGGCTGTCGGCTGCCAGGAACTCCGAGGCGGCGCCGTCGAAGGGCATGCCCGTCAGGTCGCCGCGGAGGTGCAGGAAGAACAGCAGGGCCAGCATCGAGCCGAGGGTGCACGACAGGGCCGTGGTCGTCGCCGAGACGGCCATCAGACGGGCCGGGCTCAGGCCGATCGCCGAGAGACCGGGGCGGGGCCGGGTGCCGAGGTCGGTCCGGGCCACCGCCACCGCGAAGTGGATCGTCGCGGCCAGTGGGGGAGCGCACCAGGCCAGGCGAAGGAGCGACGCGGCGGGGGAGTCCGGGTGGGACATGGCGTAACCCAGGGCGCACAGCAGCAGGAAGCCGGTGCCCGCCGACGCCGCCGCCACCAGCAGGCGGCGCAGTTGTACGGCGGGCCGGGCACCGTGGCTCAGACGGAGAGCGAGCACGCGGCCCGGCCTTCCGTCTCGCTGACCGGGGGCAGGTGCAGCGTGTTCACGCGCCGCCCGTCCAGGAGGCCGACCGTGCGGTCGGCGAGGGGCGCCGCGTCCGCGTCGTAGGTGGCCAGGACGACGGTGATGCCGTGCGAGCGGGCCGCTGTCGTCAGGGTGCGCAGGACCTGGATGTGGTCGGCGCGGTGCAGCGGGGCCGTCGGCTCGTCGGCGAACAGGACCGTGGGCGAGGGGGCCAGCGCCCGGGCCACGCAGACGCGCTGGCGCTCGGTCTGGACCAGTTGGTGCGGGCGCTTGCGGGCCGCCTCGCCGACGTCCAGGCGCTCCAGCCACTCCAGCGCGACCGTGCGGGCACGTCGGCGGCTGGTGCCGCGCAGCATCAGGGGGAGGGCGGCGTTCTCCCAGACGTTCAGCTCGGGGACGAGGGACGGAGCGGGGTCGATCCAGGTGAAGCGGTCGCGGCGGAGCCGTTCGCGGTCCATCGGGCCCATGGTGTGGACCGGCACGCTGTTGAACCAGACCTCGCCGCGCCGCGGTGCCACCAGGCCGGACAGACACCGAAGGAGAGTCGTCTTGCCACTGCCGCGCGGCCCGATGACGGCGAGGACCTCACCCTCCTGGACACCGAGCGAGACCCCGCTGAGGGCGGGCGAGCCGTCGTTGTACGTGAAGTGCAGGGCGCGCGCCCAGAGCACGTCGTTGTCCGGCGGGGCCACCATGACGTACACCTCGCTTCTGATCCGTTTCCCGTACCTGATCCCCCGTGCGGGGGAACGAAGGCTCGGCCGATCGGTCACAGGAACGCTAGGCAGGCGTTACCCGCACCCCGGACAGCACACGGCCCCGGACCGCCGTTTCTCACTCGAACGGGCGGCACCGGGGCCGGTGTTGATCAACCCTGCGGGAGATCACGGTCGCGGGCGGTCAGAGCTTGGTCCACGCCTCCGTCAGCGTCGCGCGCAGGATCTGCTCGATCTCGTCGAACGTCTCCTGGTTGGAGACCAGCGGCGGGGCGAGCTGGACGACCGGGTCGCCGCGGTCGTCGGCACGGCAGTACAAGCCGTTCTCGTACAGCTTCTTGGAGAGGAAGCCGTACAGGACGCGCTCGGTCTCGTCGGCGTCGAAGGACGCCTTCGTCGCCTTGTCCTTGACCAGCTCGATGCCGTAGAAGAACCCGTTGCCGCGGACGTCGCCGACGATCGGCAGGTCGTACAGCTTCTCCAGCGTGGCGCGGAAGGCGGCCTCGTTGTCGAGGACGTGCTGGTTGAGGCCCTCGCGCTCGAACAGGTCGAGGTTGGCCAGGCCGACGGCCGCCGACACCGGGTGGCCGCCGAAGGTGTAGCCGTGCAGGAAGGTGTTGTCGCCCTTGTAGAAGGGCTCGGCGATCCGGTCGGAGATGACGCACGCGCCGATCGGGGAGTAGCCCGAGGTCATGCCCTTGGCGCAGGTGATCATGTCCGGGACGTAGCCGAACTTGTCACAGGCGAACATCGTGCCGAGGCGGCCGAAGGCGCAGATGACCTCGTCCGAGACGAGCAGCACGTCGTACTGGTCGCAGATCTCGCGTACCCGCTGGAAGTAGCCGGGCGGGGGCGGGAAGCAGCCGCCCGCGTTCTGCACCGGCTCCAGGAAGACCGCGGCGACCGTGTCCGGGCCCTCGAAGAGGATCTGCTGCTCGATCTGGTCGGCGGCCCAGCGGCCGAAGGCCTCCGGGTCGTCGCCGTGGATCGGGGCGCGGTAGATGTTGGTGTTCGGGACCTTGTGGGCGCCGGGGACCAGGGGCTCGAACGGGGCCTTCAGGGCGGGCAGGCCGGTGATGGACAGGGCGCCCTGCGGGGTGCCGTGGTAGGCGACCGCGCGGGAGATCACCTTGTGCTTGGTGGGCTTGCCGACCAGTTTGAAGTACTGCTTGGCGAGCTTCCAGGCGGTCTCCACCGCCTCACCGCCGCCGGTGGTGAAGAAGACCTTGTTGAGGTCGCCCGGCGCGTGGCCGGCCAGACGCTCCGCGAGCTCGACGGCCTTCGGGTGGGCGTAGGACCAGACCGGGAAGAACGCCAGCTCCTGCGCCTGCTTGAAGGCGGTCTCGGCCAGCTCGACGCGGCCGTGCCCGGCCTGGACCACGAACAGGCCGGCGAGGCCGTCGAGGTACCGCTTGCCCTTGTCGTCGTAGATGTAGGTGCCCTCGCCCCGGACGATGGTGGGGACGGGGGAGTTCTCGTACGAGGACATGCGGGTGAAGTGCATCCACAAGTGGTCGTACGCGGTCCTGCTGAGGTCCTGAGGGCTGTTGGTGCTCACGGTTATCGGGTCCTCACGGTTATCGGGTTCCCCACATGTAGGTCTGCTTCTTGAGCTTGAGGTAGACGAAGCTCTCCGTGGAGCGCACTCCGGGGACGGCACGGATGCGTCTGTTGATGACCTCCAGGAGGTGGTCGTCGTCCTCGCAGACGATCTCCACCATCAGGTCGAACGAGCCGGCGGTCATCACCACGTACTCGCATTCGGACATGGCGGTCAGGGCGTCGGCCACGGACTCCACGTCGCCCTCGACGTTCACGCCGACCATCGCCTGGCGGCGGAAGCCCACGGTGAGCGGGTCCGTGACGGCGACGATCTGCATCACGCCCTGGTCGAGCAGCTTCTGGACCCGCTGGCGCACGGCCGCCTCGGACAGGCCCACGGCCTTGCCGATGGCGGCGTACGGCCGGCGGCCGTCCTCCTGAAGTTGTTCGATGATGGCGAGGGAGACGGCGTCCAGCTGGGGACCGCCGCCGTTCCTGGACTCGCGGGAGTCCCTGTGCTCTGCGCTTCGACTGGCCACGAGGTCACTGTGCACGACGTATCGACAGTTCCGCAAGGCCAGATTGATGAAATTCGTTGTTTACGTGACTGAGACCTGCGGATTTCGCAGAAGTGGCCCCCGTGGGGGTGTTGAAAACGTGGGCTCGCCGATTAGGGTGGGTGTCTCAGAGAATGGACAGCTCGACCTGACAGGAGGCCGGCAGTGAGCACCGAGCTGCGTGGGCTGCGCAAACTACGCAATTACATCGCCGGTGAGTTCCGGGACGCCGCCGACGGACGGACCACCGAGGTGGTCAACCCCGCGACGGGCGAGGCGTACGCGACCGCGCCGCTGTCCGGGAAGGCGGACGTCGACGCCGCCATGGAGGCCGCCGCCCGGGCCTTTCCCGGCTGGCGTGACACGACCCCCGCCGAGCGCCAGAAGGCCCTCCTGAAGATCGCGGACGCGTTCGAGGAGCGCGCCGAGGAACTGATCGCCGCCGAGGTGGAGAACACCGGCAAGCCGGTCGGGCTCACCCGGTCGGAGGAGATCCCGCCGATGGTCGACCAGATCCGCTTCTTCGCGGGTGCGGCGCGGATGCTCGAGGGCCGCTCGGCCGGTGAGTACATGGAGGGCCTGACCTCGATCGTCCGCCGTGAGCCGGTCGGCGTCTGCGCCCAGGTCGCGCCCTGGAACTACCCGATGATGATGGCCGTGTGGAAGTTCGCTCCGGCGATCGCGGCGGGCAACACGGTCGTGCTGAAGCCGTCGGACACCACCCCGGCGTCGACCGTGCTGATCGCCGACATCATCGGTGCGATCCTGCCCAAGGGCGTCTTCAACGTCATCACCGGTGACCGTGAGACCGGCCGCATGATGGTCGAGCACGAGATCCCGGCCATGGCGTCCATCACCGGGTCGGTACGGGCCGGCATGCAGGTCGCCGAGTCCGCGTCGAAGGACCTCAAGCGGGTCCACCTGGAGCTGGGCGGCAAGGCGCCGGTCGTCGTCTTCGAGGACACCGACATCGCCAAGGCCGTCGAGGACATCTCCGTCGCGGGCTTCTTCAACGCCGGACAGGACTGTACGGCCGCCTGCCGCGTCCTCGTCCACGAGGCCATCCACGACGAGTTCGTCGCCGCGCTCGCGAAGGCCGCCGCCGACACGAAGACCGGTCAGCCGGACGACGAGGACGTGCTGTTCGGGCCGCTCAACAACCCCAACCAGCTCAAGCAGGTCGAGGGCTTCATCGAGCGGCTGCCCGCCCACGCGCGCGTGGAGGCCGGTGGCAAGCGGGTCGGCGACAAGGGCTACTTCTTCGCGCCGACCGTGGTCTCGGGCGTCAAGCAGGACGACGAGATCATCCAGAAGGAGGTCTTCGGGCCGGTCATCACCGTGCAGTCCTTCTCGAACGAGGCGCAGGCCGTCGAGTGGGCGAACGGGGTCGAGTACGCGCTCGCGTCGTCGGTGTGGACCAAGGACCACGGGCGGGCGATGCGGATGTCCAAGGCGCTGGACTTCGGGTGCGTGTGGATCAACACGCACATTCCGCTGGTCGCGGAGATGCCGCACGGCGGGTTCAAGAAGTCCGGGTACGGCAAGGATCTCTCGGCGTACGGGTTCGACGACTACACGCGGATCAAGCACGTGATGACGTCCCTGGACGTGTGACCGTCGTACCCCTGAGGGACGGCGCGGCCCCGGATCGGTCGAGTGCCGTCCGGGGCCGCGGTGGCATGCCGCGGCCGTGGTGCTCGGCGGGCTCGCCGGCTGTGGTGTGCCCGCCGCGTACGTGCCTCCCGGGGAGCGGGCCGCCGCTGATCCCTCTGCCACCGGTGAGCGGCTGACCTGGGCCGACTGGCCGCTGTACAGGGACACCGACGGCGCGGACGCGAGGCGGCGGCCGACGCTGGACGCCTTCGAGAAGCGCACGGGAATCTCCGTCGAGAGTGCGTCGAGGAGATCAACGACGACGAGTTCTTCGGCAAGGTGAGCCCGGCCCTGATGAACCATCAGCGCACCGGCCGCGATCTCGTCGTCATCGGCGACTGGATGTGCGCCCGGTTCGTACGGCTGGGCTGAGTACGGGAGAGCGCGTACCACCGCCGCCGGCTGGGCCGTGTGAGACAAGCGGCGTGTCCGAGCTGACGCACCGGACCGCCTACGCGGCCCCGCGGTGCGGGCGGAGTCAGAAGTAGGGCCGTCGGTGCACCGCCGTGCGCCCCACCGTCGCCGCCAGTTTGCGCAGCCGGCGCCAGTCCAGGCGGGGGCCGCGCTGGGGGACGCCGGGGCGTTTGCGGGGGACGCGGACGCGCAGGGCGCCCGGCATGATGCGGCAGTGGACCGGGGCGGGCAGGACGAGGGCCTCACCGTCGATGCCGGCCTCGATCTGCGCGCGGTCGGCCTCGATGACCACCTCGGTCGCGGTGAGGATGGTGAGGCCGCCCGGCGCGGAGTCCAGGAGCAGTGCGGCGGCCTCGGCCGCGTTGTCCACCCTTACGCCGAGGACGCCCAGGACGGCGGAGTCGAGGCAGTCACGGCGGCCGACTCCGAAGGGGTCGTCGGTGCGGTAGGGGTTGTTGCTGACCAGCACGGCGTGCGGAGCGGTGAGCGTCTTGTCCCCCGCGCGGGCGGTCAGCCGCGGCCCCTGCTGGCGGGTGAGCAGGTCGGGCAGCAGCTCCAGGCTGGTGCCGATCTTGTCGTCGCGGTAGCCGGGGCTCTGCACGATGGCCGCGTACGCCCCGAAGGACGCGTTGTTGACGAAGGGCCGGTCCCCGGCGAACCCGAGGTCGACGCGGAGTTCCACACCGTCGGTGAGCGCGTCGAGGCAGGTGGCGGGGTCGTCACGGTCGAGGCCGAGGTCCATGGCGAAGTGGTTGCGGGTGCCCGCGCTGATCACCAGGAACGGGATGTCGTGCTCCGCGGCGACGGCCGCGACCAGCGCCTGGGTGCCGTCACCGCCGGCGACGCCCAGCAGGTCGGCGCCGTCGGCCACGGCCTTGCGGGCCAGGGCGGTGACGTCCTGGTGCTGCTCCGGGTCGAGCAGGGCCACCTGCGCACCGAGTCGTTCGGCCTTCTCCTTGAGCGAGAAGCGCCCCACCTTCCCGCCGCCCGAACGGGGGTTCATGATCAGATACGGGCGCTGCGGCGGCACCGCCTTGCGCTCCCGCATCACCCGTACCCGAGGACTCCCCGTGCCCTGCAGCGCCCGCTTGCCGCTCCAGACGGCCACCGCCCACAGCGCCACCGACATCGGCAGCGCCCAGGAGAGGGTGGCCGCGAACAGGGCGACCAGGGCGGCCGGCACCGCCACGGCCAGGCCGGCGGCCGCCCAGCGGGCCGGGCCGCGCAGGGTGAGTGCCCACCACGCCGCGACCGCGCTGAGGCCCAGGCCGGCGGCCCCGGCCACCAGCAGCAGGACGCCGCCGATCCCGCCGTAGGCGAGGGGCACGAGCAGCGCGAGCCCCGCCGCGGCCAAGGCCGCTCGCGCCGCCCACTGCTGTTCCCGGTAGGCCCGCTCGCTCAGGTCCAAGCCCATGATTCCTCCGTTCGCCGCGGACATCGTAGGGCTGGTGCGTGAAGCGCCGAACGGCGGAGGTCGGTACGGGCCAGGGGAGCGCCCGAAGTGTTTTGAACATGTTCAAGAACGGGCGTACGCTACCCCGCATGAGCGACAGAGCCGCCCTGCTCAAGGGCATCCGCGTCTGGCTGGCCTTCTTCGTCGTCTGCCTGGTGCTCAGCGGCGCCACGGCCTTCCCTCTCGTCCACGAACTGCGCTGGACCGAGGACCTGTTGCGCGCCCTGTCCGCCCCCGACCACCTCCCCGGCCTCATGGACTGGATCGAACGCGTCCGGCGAGGACTCGACGCCGCCGACGCCGACCACCCCTTCCTCCTCTACGGCACGGACTGGCTGGCCTTCGCCCATCTCGTCATCGCCGTCGCCTTCCTCGGCCCCTACCGCGACCCGGTCCGCAACATCTGGGTCGTCGAGTTCGGGATGATCGCCTGCGCGGGCATCGTCCCGCTCGCCCTCATCTGCGGCCCCATCCGCGGCATCCCCTTCTGGTGGACGGTGATCGACATGTCGTTCGGCGTCTTCGGGGTCATCCCGCTGTACGTCGTACGGAAGAAGACCAAGCGGCTGGAGGCGCTGACGGCGGCCGTGCCGTCAGCGCCCGCCGGTGCCGTGGTCAGCGGTTGAACGCGGGGAAGCCGAAGCGCTGGACGATGGCGAGGCCGTCACCCTTCGCGTCGGTCGAGTTGACGGAGTACACCAGGGTCCGGGACAGGTCCGGGGTGGCCGCCACGACCGTGTGATAGCCGGGACGGGCCCCCGTCTTGCCCCAGATCTCCCGCCCGTTCAGCTCGAAGCGCTCCAGCCCCATGCCCATCGTCGCCCCCGGCAGGTCCGGGACCGTGAGCATCCGCTTGAGCAGCGGCTCGGGCACCACCCGGCCGCGGAACAGGGCGAACACCAGCCGCTCCAGGTCCGCCGTCGTCGAGATCATGTCGCCGGCCGCGAACCGGTCGGACATGTTCCACTCGGTCACGTCGACCAGCTTGCCGTCGATCCAGTCGTATCCCCGGTTGTGCGGGCCGTGGACGCGGGGGTCGGGGCCGTCGGGGAAGGAGGTGTGCCGCATGCCGAGCGGGCGGAAGATCCGTACGGCCGCCTGGTGGGCGTACGAGTCCCCGGTGACCTTCTCGATCAGCATGCCCAGCACGGTGTAGTGGATGTTGCCGTACCGCTGGTGCTCGCCGGGCGCGTGGTCGGGATCGGGCCCCTTGGCGACCGACGCGGCCACCACCTCCTCGGGTGTCAGCGTCTCGAAGCGGTGCTCGTAGCCGTCGTCGACGTTCTCACCGAGGGACGCCCCCGGCTGGAGACCGCTCGTGAAGTCCAGCAACTGCCGTACGGTGATGGGCGCGAACTCCTCGGTGAGCAGGCCGGGCAGATACCGCTGCACCGTGCCGTCCAGCGAGATCCGCTTCTCGGCGGCGAGTTGCAGCACGATCGCCGCGGTCACGATCTTCGTCGTCGAACCGGCGCGGAACCGGGCGTTCTCCAGTGCCGGGGCCCCGGTTCTCCTGTCCCGCACCCCGGCCGCCCCGTGCCAGCTCCCCTTGCCGCCGACGCGGATCAGCGCGGCCGTCGCGTCCTTGTCGGGCAGTCCGGCGAGCGCGGCGCACAGTGCCTCGACGTCGGGGCCGTCGGGAGTCGCGGCTTCGATCGCCTGCGCGGAACAGGAGGAAGACGACGCGGGCCGCGCGGAGGCCGCCCCGGCCAGCGGCAGCGCGGTCAGGGTCAGGGCGAGCGCGGCGGTGAGGAGGGCGGGAAGCGGGCGTACGGGCATCTGCTGCTCCTGAGGTCGACGGGATGTCCGTGATCATCGTCGGTCGATACGGCCCCGGCCGGATCGTCGGTGAGGAGGGGACCGACCCTGGGGAACCCCGGAGCAAGTTCCGTTCAGCACAAGGGTGTTGTAAGGGTTTCGCCCTTACGGGCCACCGGCCGCGGGGCGCGCTGCCGAAAAAAGTGTTATCGCCGTCCCCTTCACCGCGTCTCCACTCGCGTCCCCCCGTCCCCACACCCGGGAGCCGCCCCCATGCCTCGCCCGTACCGGAAGCGGAATGTGATCTCTGACATAGCCAGATGTGCTGGTCAGGCTGAGAAGGTGCGTACGGGCAGCAAGTGACCTGGGAGAGGACGTACGTGGACGAGGGAGCCGGCCGGCAGTGGCGCTCCACCATCGCGGCGGCGCAGGCCGGTGACCGGCAGGCGCTGGACGAGCTGGTCGAGGGCTGGCTGCCGCTGGTCTACAACGTGGTCGGACGCGCCCTGAACGGCCATGCCGACGTCGACGACGTCGTCCAGGAGACGATGCTGCGCGCCGTCGACAACCTCGGCTCGCTGCGGGACCCGGACAGCTTCCGCTCCTGGCTCGTCGCCATCGCCATGCGGCAGATCCGGGACCGGGCGCGGCGCAGGCAGACCGCGCACCTCGACGAGTCGGCCGCGCACGAGGTCACCGACTTCGCCGAACTCACCGTTCTGCGGCTGCAGTTGGAGGGGCAGCGGCGCGAGGTCGCGGAGGCCGTGCGCTGGCTGGACGACGAGGACCGGCAGTTGCTGTCGCTGTGGTGGCTGGAGGTCGCGGGCGAGCTGACCCGGCGCGAACTGGCCGCGGCGGCCGGGATCAGCCGGCAGCACGCCGCGGTGCGCGTCCAGCGCGTGAAGGAACGGCTGGAGACCGCGCGCGGCATCGTACGGGCGCTGGACGGCGCCTGCCCCGACCTGCGCGACCTGACCGCCCGCTGGAACGGCCGCCCCGACTCCGTCTGGCGCAAGCGGCTGGCCCGGCACATCAGGGGCTGCGGCTACTGCGGCGACACCCGCGAGTCCGTCGTACCGGCGGAACGGCTGCTCGTCGGCATCGCCCTCGTCCCGATCCCGGTCGGCTTCACGCTGTCCCTCGCCCTCGGCGGCAAGACGGCGGTCGCGGCCACGGCCACGGCGACCTCCGTCGGCTGGTCGGCCAAGGTGATGGCCGCGCTCACCCAACCCGCCGTCGCGGTGACGGCCGGCGCGACGATCGTCGCGGGCGGCGCGTACGTCGTCACGCAGACCCCGGACGTCCCACCGCGTGTGGCCGCCCCCACGGCGTCGAGCACGGCCCGCCCGCCCTCGCCCTCGCCGCCCGTGTCGCCGGCGGCCACGCCCTCGCCGTCGGCGCCGCAGAAGAAGGTCGATCTGTACGGCACGGTCGTCGACACCGTCGACCGGGCCCCCGCGCCCGACACCAGGCCCGCGGCCCTCCCGCACCGCCCCGAGTCCGGCATCACCAGCACCGGCGGCCGGCAGGCCGTGATGCAGCACCGCGGCGACAGCGTGACGCTCAGCGGTCAGGGCTATGTCCTGGTGCGCTGGCAGATCTCACCGCACTCACGGCCCGGCGCTCTGGTCATGCCGACCTGGACCGGCCTGAAGGGCGAGATCTTCCACGTCGCCTCCGGCGGCGGCCGGCGTATGGACGACGTCGTCGGGGACGGTTCCGACCGCGGCTACGTCACCGGCATGGGCGGCCCCGACATCGGCTACGCGGTCCTGCCGGACGGCACCCAGCAGATGTGGCAGAACGAGTACTTCTACCTCGACGGCACGGTCACCCTCACCCAGAACGAACGCGGTTGCGACTACGGTCTGACCGTCTTCCCCTCGACCTGGGACAAGGTGAACGAGGACGTGCTGTACGGCCCCCCACAGGGCGCCCTCCGCTATGGACTGGTCCGCGACAACGGCAAGGACACCGCGCCGGTGCCGCAGTACGTGACCCGCGGGACACCGGCCGATCCGGCGACGGTGCCTCAGCGCTCCCGGGTGTAGCGGCCCGGCTCGCCTGCTCGCCCGGGAGCGGTGCGCAGGCCGAGCAGGACGTCGAGGCGGTTCGTCGTGATCGAGTCGACGCCGAGGTCCAGCAGGCGGCGCATGGAGCGCCGGGTGTCCGGGGTCCAGACGGACAGCAGACAGCCACCGCGGTGGACGCGCTCGGTGAGGGCGCGGTCGACGAGGCCGAAGCGGTAGTTGAGCCAGCGCGGGCGTACCGCGTCCAGCAGCGCGGGGCGCGGCGGCGCCAGCGTCGTCCAGGTCAGGGCGATCTCGGCGGCCGGGTCGGCGGCGCGCACGGCGAGCATGGCGGGGGCGCCCGCGCAGTAGTACACGCGGTCCTGGGCCCCGCACTCGCGTACGACGTCCACGACTCGGCGCGCCGCCCGCACATCCGGCGTGCCCGGCAGGTCGAGCATCACCCGGTTCCCGTCACACGCCGCCAGCGCCTCCTGAAGCGTCGGCACCCCGCCCGCCGTCAGCCCCCGCACCTCGGCCGCCGACAGCGCGAGCAGCGGCCGGTCCTGCTCCCACAGCCGCTTCAGCGTGTCGTCGTGCAGCAGCACCGGCACGCCGTCCCTGGTGAGGCGTACGTCGATCTCCACCGCGTCCGCGCCCAGTCGGAGCGCGGAGCGCAGCGAGTCGAGCGTGTTCTCGCGGACGCGGTAGGGGTCGCCGCGGTGGGCGACGGCGGTCACGTTCTGCATGGGGACATTGTGGTGGCTCAGGCGAGCCAGTCGGCCGTGTACGTGTCGATCTCGGCGGCGATCCTGGCCTTGCCGGGTTCGTCGAGGAAGGACGCGTGCACGGCGTTCTTGGCGAGGTCGGCCAGGCCCCGCTCGTCGAGGTCGAGCAGGCGCGCGGCGACCGCGTACTCGTTGTTGAGGTCGGTGCCGAACATGGGCGGATCGTCGGAGTTGACGGTGACGATGACCCCGGCCTCGACGAACTCCTTGATCGGGTGTTCCTCGATCACGCGGACGGCGCGGGTGGCGATGTTGGAGGTCGGGCACACCTCCAGCGGGATCCGGTGCTCGGCGAGGTGCGCGAGCAGCTTCGGGTCCTGCGCCGAGCTGGTGCCGTGCCCGATGCGCTCGGCGCGCAGGTGGGTGAGGGCGTCCCAGACCGTCTCCGGTCCGGTGGTCTCGCCGGCGTGCGGCACGGAGTGGAGCCCCGCGGCGATCGCGCGGTCGAAGTACGGCTTGAACTGCGGCCTCGGTACGCCGATCTCGGGCCCGCCGAGCCCGAAGGAGACCAGGCCCTCCGGGCGCAGGCGGTCGTCGGTGGCGAGCCGCGCGGTCTCCTCCGCGGACTCCAGGCCGGCCTCGCCGGGAATGTCGAAGCACCAGCGCAGGACGGTCCCGAACTCGGCCTCGGCCGCCTTGCGGGCGTCCTCGATCGCGGCCATGAACGCGCCCGCCTCGATGCCGCGGCGGGTGGAGGAGAACGGCGTGATGGTCAGCTCGGCGTAGCGCACCTGCTGGCGGGCCAGGTCGCGGGCCACCTCGTAGGTCAGCAGCCGTACGTCCTCCGGAGTGCGGATCAGGTCCACTACGGACAGGTACACCTCGATGAAGTGGGCGAAGTCCGTGAAGGTGAAGTAGTCGACCAGGGCCTCCGGGTCGGTGGGGACCTTGGAGTCGGGGTGGCGGGCGGCCAGTTCCGCGACGATGCGGGGGGAGGCGGAGCCGACGTGGTGGACGTGCAGTTCGGCCTTGGGCAGTCCGGCGATGAACGCCTTCAGATCGCGCGGGGCGTGTGGGTCGACGAGACGGTCGGTCAAGGTTCCTCCCCAGGAACGGCGTCCGCGGCCGGGGTGTGGGCGGCGGGACGCGGGTGATCGGCTGATCGGTGACTCGGGATCATCGTAGGCCGGGACGGTACCGCCGGAGTCGGGGCCTTAGCATGACGGCACGTACGACAGAGGGGGTCCCGCGCATGTCCGACGACGAACGGACGCCGGAAGCGCCGGAGGTATCGGGGGTGTCGGGGGTGTCGAGGGGGTCGGGAGAGTCGGGGGCACCGGAAGCCTCCGAGGCGCCGGGAGGGGAGGGCGCGGGGGGCGCGGCTTCGCCGTCGGGTGGTGCGGGCGGGGGGTCGAGGACCTCGTTGGACAAGGAGCCGGAGCGCTCGCGGGGTGATGCGGTGCCGGGGGGATCGGGCGCTCGCGACGAGCGGGACCCGTGGGCGGCTCCGAGCGTGAACGCGCAGGCGCCTTCCGCCGCGTCTTCCGCGCCCTCCGCGCCCTCAGCCTCTTCCGCGCCTTTCGCATCCGCCGAGCCCGCCACGCCCTCCGGCCCCGCGGGACCCGGGCAGACGATCGCCTCGCAGGAGCCGCCGGCCTGGTCCACGCCGTCCGTGCACGACCAGCAGACGGTCACGTCCATGCCGTCCACGTCCATGCCGTCCACGGGTCTGCCGTCCGAGCCACGGGACGCGGTGCCGCCGGCCTCGCCGTGGACGTACCCGTCTGCGGGGCAGGACACGGCGGGGCAGCCGTACGGCTCGACAGCCGCCCCCTTCGCGCCGCCGGGGCTCACGACTCCGACGCGGCACGGCCCACCGGCCAACCCCTTCGCACCTCCGTCGGCGCCCGGTCCCTACGCCGCGCACGGCGAGCACGTCCCTCCGCCGCCGATCGCGCCCGACGGGCCGGGGCAGGTGCCCTACGGCTATCCCGGCGGACACGGCTACGCTCCGGGGCCGGGCGCGGGGGGCTATTACGGCTGGCCCGGCATGGCGCCCATGCCGAGCAACGGGATGGGCACGGCCGGGCTCGTGCTCGGGATCAGCTCCGCGGTGATCTTCTGTCTGTGGCCGGTGGCGATCGTCGTGGGCATCCTGGCCCTGATCTTCGGTGCGATCGGGCGTGGTAAGGCACGCCGGGGCGAGGCGACGAATCCGGGGCAGGCCCTGGCCGGGATCATCTGCGGCGCGGCGGGGGTGGTCCTCGGGCTGGGGATGTTGGCGCTGGTGATCGCGACGGCCGTGTAAGCGCGGCCGGGTTTCTCGCCCCCGCCGCCCCCACCCGTCCCATCCTGAAGGGGCGCTGCCCCCTGCGCCACGGGCTCGACGAGCGCGGCATCGCCCTCGCCTTCGGCGTCATCGTGGCCATCGGCGAGCTCACCCGGTGGACC